>CAZXNF010000202.1:0-6684 GCA_964641785.1 uncultured Streptomycetaceae bacterium
ATGCCGCACCCCGTGTTATCAACCCATGCCCGCACCCGCATGCAGCAGCGCGGGGTGGGGCCGGGCGTGCTGGACCTGTTGCTGGACTACGGCGCCACCACGCACGACCACCGGGGCGCGGAGGTGCTCTTTTTCGACAAGGCCGCGCGCTGGCGCCTGCTGCGGGCGGCGGGGCGGGCCACATACCAGGCGGTGGAAGGCAAGCTCGATGCCTACGCGGTGGTGGCCGGCGACGGCGCGGTGATCACGGTCGGGCGGCGCGGCCGGCGCCTCTGGAGGGGCTGATGGAACTCGCGCTGCTGGTGCTGCAATACGTGGCGACTGAAACCGACCTCATTCCGCTGGCGCTGGCGATCGGCGTGCTGGTGACTAAGAGCGCCTAACAAAATGCCATTTTTCCCTCATCCCCACCCTTCTCCCGGAGGGATCGAGGGTGAGGGAGAACTGGGCCGCGTTTCATCGGCATTTTGTTACGCGCTCTAAATGAAGGCGGGGCGCACCTGATGAAACGGCTGGCGCTGGCCGTCGGGCGGGAATGGGCAATAGAAAGCGGGTCGACGGGATCGACAAGTCCAGAGGTTATGTCGATTTTTCTGGACTTTGTCGACAGGTTTGAAAGCTGTTGACGGCATCGACAGATCCACTGAATATGTCGAAGAATAGTATAATTATCGACATATGAGTTTTGACCCTGCCAAGCCCTACAACGCGCTGCCGCTGCTGCCGCCCAAGGCGGATATCGAGTCGAGGGCCATCCTCAAGGCCTGCATGGATGCGCGCATCGGGTTGGAGGCGCTCCGGGTATCCGGCAACCTGCTCCCGAATCAGGACGTGCTGATCAACACGATCCCGCTGCTGGAGGCCCAGGCCAGTTCCGAGATCGAGAATATCGTCACCACGACGGATGCGCTGTTCCGCTACGCTCACCTCGATCCAGAGCAGGCGGATGCAGCCACCAAGGAGGCGCTCCGCTATCGAACGGCTTTGCGGGAAGGCGTGGAAGCGCTCAAGACCAGGCCGCTCAGCACTTCCAGCGCCGTGAAGGTGTGCTCCACGATCAAGGGCACCAACATGGATATCCGCCGCGTGCCGGGTACGAAACTGGAGAACCCGGCCACCGGCAGGGTGATATACAGCCCCCCGGAAGGCGTAACCCTGATCCGGGACAAACTCGCCAACTGGGAGCGCTTTATCCATGAGCAGGAGGCGGTTGACCCGCTGATCCGGATGGCCGTTGCGCACTATCAGTTTGAGGCGATTCATCCGTTTACGGACGGCAACGGACGAACGGGTAGAGTCTTGAATCAACTGATGCTCATGGAAAGCCACCTGCTGGACACGCCGGTGCTGTATCTGTCCCGCTACCTCATTCGCAACAAGGCGGATTACTACCGCCTGCTGCTGGAAGTCACCAGCAAAGGCGCATGGGAACCCTGGCTGCTGTATGTATTGCGGGGGGTGGAAGAAACGGCCGGGTGGACGAATCTCAAGATCGCGGCCATCCGTGACCTGATCGCTCACACGGTGGATTACGTGCGGATCCGGCTTCCCAAAATCTACAGCCGTGAGCTGGTGGACCTTCTGTTTGTGCAACCGTATTGCCGCATCCCCAATCTGGTCAACGCCGGCGTCGCCAAGCGGCAGACCGCTTCCGTGTATCTCAAGGAGCTGGTCGATATCGGCGTGTTGCGCGAAGCCCAGGTCGGTCGCGAGAAGCTGTTTCTGCACCCGAAGTTTGCCCAGTTGCTGACCAGCGATACCCACAAGTTCACGCGATACGCCTCCGCAGCGGCCGCGGGCACCCGCGCAGTCAAAGCGGCCAAGTCTGTCGCGTCCACGAGAACCGCCCCCATACGCCCGGCACGCACCCGACCCACTCGATCCCGGAAGACACGATGAGCCGGCGCTGTTCTTACTGCTCGGCGTAACGGTGCTGGAGGGGTTGTGAGCGGCGGGGCCGGGATGGCGTAACGTGTAAAGAAAACGGCAAATTCTTTACAGGTCAGCCCCAAGCGTAAAGAAATTCCAGGCTAACTACTACCGTGCAGGAGCCTGACTGTGCGCCCGTGTCAGGCGGCTTTGCGATGGGTGGTGATGCGCCGGTAAAGCGGTGCGTTGCTGCGCGCGAGCTCCCACAGATCGAGCGCGGCTTGCATGCGCAGCCAGATCTCCGGCCCGTTGCCGCAGAAGCGCCCGATGCGGATCGCCATGTCCGCCGTCACGGGCCGGCGTTCGTGGAGAATCTCCGAGACCGTCCGCCGGGAGACGCCGAGCTTATCGGCGAGCTCGCCTTGCGTGATCTGCAACGCCGGCAATACGTCTTCGCGCAGGATTTCGCCGGGGTGAGCGGGCTTGCGCGCCTTGCTTCGCATCGGTTTCATCAGTGATAGTCCTCAAGATCTACGTTCACGGCGTCTGTGCCGCTGAATTCAAAGGTAATGCGCCAGTTCCCAGACACGCTGATGCTCCAGACGTCTTTCCGATCGCCGGTCAGCGGGTGCAGCCGCCAGCCCGGGATGTTCAACTGTTCTGGCGATGCTGCTTGATCAAGCGCGTCCAGGATGCGCGCGATCTTCGGGGCCTGCGCCGCATCGATTCCGCGCCGGTCGTTCTTCTCGAAGTAACGCGCCAGCCCCTTGTGCCTGAATCGCTTGATCACGCAGCATTGTAACTTGTAACGTTACAACTTCAAACCGCACGAAAAAGCCGCTTTTTGCCGGGCCTCACCGGGCACAACGGGAAACGCTATTCGCGCACGCTGTATCTGGGTTGATGCCAGGCCAACATGGATCCCGGCTCGGGGGCCGGGATGACGGGCCAAGGCTGCGGCGGGAAGGCTAAAGCAGATCCGGACGGTTTTTTCTGAGATGGTCCATCACCAGACGGTGCAGCTTGTCCACGGTGGCGATGAGATCGCGCGTATCGGCTTCGGTAATGTCGCCGCGGCCTTAGTACACGGAGGCGTTCCGGCGGTTATGCGCTTTGCTGAGGGTGACCCAGACTTCCGGGGGTGCGTTGGCGGTGTGCACCAGGCACTGGAATACGATGAAACGGTGGCCTTTGTCCTGTGTCGGCCGCAGGTCGTGCGAGCGCAGTGCCGCGTGCGCAAGTGCGTAGGCGGCGTCATAGGCCAGCCCGAAGCGGGTCGCCACCCTGTTTTGCGCGTTCTTGCTGTCGGCGAGGAAATCTTCCGCCGCGCGCAGAAACCCGGTCATCTCCCCGGGCGAGCTTGGCTCGCGCCGGAGTTGGCCGCTGGTTTCAAGCCGTTGCAGGTTATCCGGAGAGGAGGCCATCGAGTTTGCGTTGATCGCCGACCAGGTGGATTTTCGGGCCTGCCAGCACAGCGGTCAGGAAATGATTCCGAGACTTCGATTTTTCCACAAAGTCCTTGCGCGAGTAGATGACGGGCGAAATGCTGCGGCGGAGGCGCTGCTCCGCTTGCGATAGCCGCTCGGCGAAGTCCGACAGCCGCACCCGGCCGACGATCAGCACATCGACGTCGCTGTTTGCGGTGTCGCTGCGCTTGGCCACGGATCCGTAAATGAAGGCCGCGGTGATGTTGGCGGCGAACGGCTTCAGCATGTCCGCCACCACGTCAGAGACGCCAAACGTCCGCGTGACGAGGTTGCGAAGATCGTCAAAGACGGACGCCTCGGCGTTGGCCCGGTAGAAGACCTGCAGGCCGCGCTTGTCTTTCAGGACGAGACCGGCGGCATGCAGGTTGTTCATTTCCCGTTGCACCTGGCCTGACCCGCCGCCGGTCAGCGCCATGATCTCGCGCAGGTAGAACGCATGGGCCGGGTTCGTGAAGAGCACGCCGAGAATGTTGCGGCGGCCCTTGCCGAAGAGGGCGGTGCCGAGATCCTTGGCTGGACGGGAGGGTGAGGGGGGCATGGTCGTGTGTTCAGGGCATGAGCCCAATATGGGCACGATTGTGCCTAAAATGGGCGCACCCTGCAACTCTGCGGCTACGCTCCGGGAAAGGGGCGGGTCTGGCGCACCCATGAGCCGATCGCATTCGTCGCAGTGGGTTGGACGTGCTATCCCTTTGAGCGACCGCCTGTGTGGGACAACGGCGCTCACTGGATCCCGGCTCGCCGGCCGGGATGACGGGCCAAGTCCGGCGACGCGGATTTCGTCGCCCGTGCGCTGTTACTTCTGATCGGTGGGTTTAGTCGGCGCGTCGGCGGCGTCCGGTTTGTAATCGCCGAGCACGGTTTTCAGGGGGCAGACGGACACCGCGGGGCATTTCCGGCAACCGGCGGCGAGGGCGATGGGGCAGAGCGTCATGGCGGACTCCTCCGTGGGGTGTGAGGGCGTATCGGGCTGACTGTTCGTGCGGCGCACATTTTGCGCGCTGCCGGCCTACTCGTCCGCGCCGATCCTGAGCGCAATCTTGCCCGGCGTCTTGCGCGCCATCAGCAGGTCCATTGCCTCGCGGAACTCTTCGAGCGGGAAGGTCCGGGAGACGGTCGGGGCGATCCGTCCGTCGCGCGTCCAGGCGAGGAGCGTCGCCATCATCTCCTTCAGCGCGGGGGCGTAGCGGTCGCTGTCGTCGCGCCGGCCGCCGCCGGTGTAGCGACCGAAGTAGAAGCCCATCACCGCGACGTCCTTGACGAGCAGGATGTTGGCGGGGATCTGCGCCGGCGTGCCGCCCGCGAAGCCGATCACGAGGATGCGGCTTTCCGGCGCCGCGCAGCGCAGCGATTCGTCGAACACGCCGCCGCCGACGGGATCGAAGATGACGTCCGCCCCCGCGCCGCCGGTGAGCGCCTTGACCTCTTCACGGAACGCGTCGGCGGGCAGGGCCGCCGTCACGCCCTGTTCACGCAGAAAGGCGCGCTTGTCCTCGCTGCTGGCGGTGGCGATCACCCGTGCGCCGAGCTCACGCCCGATCTGCACCGCGGCGAGGCCCACGCCGCCGGCCGCGCCATGCACCAGCAGCGTTTCGCCGGGTTGCAGGCGTGCCCGCCACGCGAGCGCCGTGTAGGCGGTGCCGTACGACAGCGGCAGCGGCAGCGCCGACGTGAGCGACACCCCGGCGGGCACGACGTAGGTGGTTTTCACGGGCGCGATCGCTTCGTCGGCGAAGGCGCCGGATTCGACGATCGCGGCCACGCGGTCACCGGCCTTGATACCGGCGACGCCATCCGCGATTTCCGTGACGACACCGGTAAGTTCCTTGCCCGGAACGAACGGCAGCGGCGGACGGTGCTGATACTTGCCGGCGACCATCAGGTTGAGCGCGTAGCTCAGGCTCGCATAGGCGACGCGCACGCGCACGGTGCCGGGTAGCAGCGCCGGCACGGGGACGTCCTCGATGGTGAGATCCTTGAACTCGCACCAGCGCTTGCAGACGAGGGCGCGCATCATTTCTCCTGGGGTTTTTTCAGTGAGGCAATCGTGCCGGTTTGTTCGAGCTCGGCGATTTCCGTGGGCGGCAGGCCGAACTCGAGCAGCACTTCGGCGGTGTGCTCGGCCAGTTGCGGCGCCGGCGGCAGCGGCCCGCTGCGATCCATGCCCGGCAGGTAAGGGACGCCAAGTGTGCCGTACGGTTGCTGTTGCAGCTCGCCGAAGTACTGCATGGCCACCGCCTGCGGGTGCTGCCGGAAGGCGGCGTAATCGAGCACCTCGGCGCACAGCACGTCGTGGCGTTCGCAGGTCTCCACCCAGTGCTGCGTCGGCTGCGTGCGGATGCGCTCGGTGGTCAGACGGTTGATTTCGTCGGCGCAGGCTTGGCGCTGCGCGAGCGTGGCGTAGCGCGGTTCCGTGAGCCAGCCGGGCGCGTCGAGCGCGTCGCACACGCCGGTCCACATGGCGTCGGTGAGGGCGAGCAGGATCACGTAGCCGTCGGCGGTGCGGAAGACGCCGGCGGGCACGTTGTTCGGCGGCCGGCCGGCGCTGCCGAAGAGTGCGTCGTCGACGATCGGCGCCGTCTGGAAGGCCGCGCAGCATTCCGCGAGTGAGACGGCCACGCGCCGGCCACGGCCGGTTTTGAGACGGGCGTAAAGGCCGGCCGCGACGCATTGCGCGGCGTACAGCGCGGTCACCGTGTCCGGTACCAGCAGGCCGATGCGCCGCGGCGTGCCGTCAGTGTCTTTGTTGGCGACGGCCATGCCGGTATAGGCCTGCAGCACGGAATCGGTGCCGCCCTTGGCCGCCCACGGGCCGCCGTCGCCGAAGCCGGTGATGGAGCCGTAGACGAGCGCGGGATTGGCGGCGCTGACGGCGGCGTAGTCGAGGCCGAGTTTCTGCATGACGCCGGGGCGGAAGCTTTCAAGCAGGACATCCGCCTGCGCGCACAAGCGCAGGATCAGCGCGCGGCCGTCGGCGCGCGTGGCGTCGATGGCGATGGAGCGCTTGCCGAGGTTGGCGGCAATGGCGAGCGCGGAGAGCCCGCGTTCGCCGCGCCCGAGCCAGCGCACCCAGTCGCCGCGCGGCGGTTCGACCTTGATGACGCGCGCGCCCTGCAGCGCGAACATGCTCGCGCAGTAGGGGCCGGCGACGCCCTGCGTGAGATCGAGCACCGTGAGGCCGGCGTAGGGTGCTGCGGATTGTGGGTCGGTCATGGAACCCTGTTCACGAAGTCACGCTTCTCCTTCCCCCGTAGCACGGGGGAAGGCTGGGATGGGCAATCGATCATACGCAGTCATCCTTCTCCTTCCCCCGTAGCACGGGGGAAGG
>CAZXNF010000203.1:0-6679 GCA_964641785.1 uncultured Streptomycetaceae bacterium
GGCGTGGCCAAAGAAATCGCGCCGATCGGGGAGATATGGTCGGTCGTCAGCATGTCACCGAACATCGCGAGCACGCGGGCGCCGCGGATGTCGCGTGGCGGCTCCGGCGCGGCCTGCAGGTCTTCGAAGAACGGCGGACGGCGTATGAAGGTGCTCTCCGCCGCCCAGGCGAAAGTCGTGCCTTCGGGCGTGTCGATGGCATTCCATTCCGGCCTTCCCCGCTCGATGTCGGTGTAGTGCTTGCGGAAAAGCTCGGGAGTCAGCGTCGCGGCAACGATGGCTTCGATTTCCGCGGGATCGGGCCACAGTTCGCGCAGGAAAACCGGTTGGCCGGCGCGGTCGTGACCTACTGGCTCGGAGGTCAGATCCCTCAATATGGTGCCGGCCAGCGCATAGGCAACGACCAGCGGCGGCGAGGCGAGGAAGTTGGCGCGTACGCTGGGGTGGATGCGGCCCTCGAAGTTGCGGTTGCCGGAGAGTACCGCGACTGCCGCAGAATCGCTGTCGGCAATATCGTCGGCGAGCGCGTCGGGGATGGGGCCCGAGTTGCCCATGCAGGTCATGCAGCCGTAGCCGGTGACGTGGAAACCGAGCGCTTCCAGCGGCGCGAGCAGCCCGTTGCGCTGCAGATAGTCGGTCACCACGCGCGAGCCGGGCGATAGCGATGTCTTGACAGAAGTCGCGGGCTTGAGACCGCGCGCGACGGCGTTCCTGGCGAACAGCCCTGCGGCGATCATCACGGAGGGGTTGGACGTGTTGGTGCAGCTCGAAATGGCGGCGATGACCACGTCGCCGTCCCTGACCTTGCCCTTGGCCGGCTTGGACGGGAAAGCCGCGTGGAAGGCGTCCGGAACGGCGGCAAGCGACAGGCGTTCGTTCGGCCGTCGCGGCCCGGCGATCGAGGGCTCCACTGCCGAGAGATCGATGTCGATGATGCGCGTGTAGTCGGGGATCGGCGTGCTTGCGTCGCGCCACAGGCCTTGGGCCCTGGCATACGCTTCGACCAGCATGACCTGGCTTTCCGCGCGTCCGGTCAGGCGCAGATAGCGCAGCGTCTCGCCGTCAATCGGGAAAAATCCCATGGTCGCGCCGAATTCCGGTGTCATGTTCGAGATCGTCGAACGGTCGGGCAGGGAAAGCACATCGACGCCCGGCCCGCAGTATTCGACGAAGGCCGCGATGAGCGCGTGCCCGCGCAGCGTTTGCGTGATGGTCAGCACGATGTCGGTGGTCGTGACGCCCGGCGGCGGTTTGCCGGTCAGCCGGCAGCCTATGACTTCGGGTATCAGCATCGACACGGGTTCACCCAGTGTTGCCGTGGCACCTTCAATACCTCCGACGCCCCAGCCAACGATGCCGAGGCTGCCGATCATGGGCGTGTGGCTGTCCATGCCGAGCAGCGAATCGGGGTAGGCGAGCGTTCTGCCGCCGGCTTCGCGCGTCCACACCACGCGGGCCAGGTGCTCGAGATTGATCTGGTGGCAGATGCCGGCGCCGGGCGGGATCAGGCGCAGGTTGTCGAACTCGCGCGCGCCCCAGCGCAGGAAAGCGTAGCGTTCGCGGTTGCGGTCGATCTCCAGTTGCATGTTGCGTATCGGCGCGCCCGCGCTGCCGGCGTGGTCAACCATTACGCCATGGTCGATGATGAAGTCCACGGGAATCGCCGGATTGATGCGCCGCGGGTCACCCCCCAGCCGCAGGATGGCGTCGCGCATCGCCGCCATGTCACCCATCAGCGGGATGCCCGACGAATCCACCATCAGCACGCGCGTCGGCTTGAAACCGATTTCTTGCGCGGAGCCGCGGGTTTCAAGCCAGCCGGCGACGGCGGCGATGTCTTCCGGGCTGGCCGTGCCTTCCGCATTCTGGCGCAGCATGTTCTCCAGCACGACCTTCAGCGTATACGGCAACCGCGCGATGCCCGGCAGGCCCATTTCCCCGACGGCGGCGAGACTGTAATAGTCGTAACGCTCGCCGTTCAGGCTGAGCTCGCGCAGTGCGCGTGAACCCGCGATCTTGTCGGTCATGTCGGTCGTCGCTCCTAATCCGCCCGTGCGCCGGAGGCTCTGACGGCCTTGCCCCACTTGTCGATCTCGCTGAGGATGTAGCGGGAGGCCTCCTGCGGCGTATTGCCGATGGGTTCCGCGCCGTCGCGTGCGAGCCGCTCGACCACGTCCGGCTCTCTCAACGCACGGGCGGCTTCCGCATGCAGCCTGGCGATGATCTCGTCGGGCGTCCCGGCCGGGGCGAGCAGAAAGTACGAGACCACGGTCTCGTAACCGGGCACGGTTTCCGCGATCGCGGGCGTGTCCGGCAGAACGTCCGAGCGCTTGGCGCTGGTCACGCCCATGGCGCGCAGCCTGCCGGAGCGGACGTGCGGCAACGACGAAATGAGCGACGCCACCATCAACTGGGTGTTGCCGGCGATGGTGTCGATCAGCGCGGGAGACGCGCCCTTGTACGGCACATGCGTCATCTTGATGCCGGCCATGGAGCAGAAAATCTCGGTGGCCAGATGGCCGCCGCTCCCGCTGCCGGCTGAGCCGTAGAGCAACTGGCCGGGGCGTGCTTTGGCGAGCGCGATGAACTCCTTGACGTTCCTCGCCGGCAGTGATGGGTGGACATTGAACAGCTGCGGCTGGACCGCGACCTGGGTGATGGGGGCGAAGGCCTTCAGGGTGTCGAACGGCAGCTTGGGGTAGAGGGCCGGATTGATCACGTGGCTGTGGTAGGCCATGAGCAGCGTGTAGCCGTCGGCCGGCGCCTTCGCCACGACCTCCGTGCCGACGACGCCACCCGACCCCGAGCGGTTCTCGACCACGAATGACTGCCCGAACGCGGTAGTGAGTTTTTGCGCCATCAAACGGCCCATGGCGTCAACGCTGCCGCCCGGCGTGCTGGACACGATCACGCGCACCGGCTTGGCCGGGTACATTTGCGCCGATGCGGGAATGGCAATCATGACCGTCGCGGCGGCGCCCGCGACTGCGCATATCGCTGCATAAGTGTTCACGACTCTGCTCCTTTTGTTTGCAGCCTGTCCTGCTGCGTCGTCAGTATGAGGTCGGCCAGGTGGCCATCAGGTGCCGGCCGACGCCTTTGGTATGCCGCAACTGGTGCACGTCCAGCATCTTGATCAGATAGTCGCGCGTGTGTTCCGGCCGGATCACGTCCTGCACCGCGTAAAGCGAGGCGAGGTCGTAGACCGAGTTGTCTCTTTCCATGGCGGTGCGGCGCTCGTCGAACCCCGGATCGCCCGGCTTCAGGCCCGAGACTACCGTGACCGCGTAGCTGGGGTCCATGAAACTGATCTCGGCGGTTGGCCACGCGATGAACTCGTCGGAATTGCGGCCGCCGCCCATGTTGATGTAGGCCTGCCCGTAGGTCTTGCGCACGAGGACGGTCAGTTTCGGGACGGTGACGAGCGCCAGCGCGTTCATGAAGTTCATGATCTTGCCCGGCGCGCGCTTGCGCTCGGCTTCGACGCCGATGGCGAACCCCGGCGTGTCGACGAACATCACGAGGGGGATGTTGTAGGAGTCGCAGAGGACCAGGAAGCTCACGATCTTGTCGCAGGCGTCCGCGTCGAGGGCGCCGCCCTTGTACATCGGGTTGTTGGCGATGAGGCCCACGGTCTTGCCGTCGAGGCGCGCCAGCGCGGTCACCGCCGTTCTGCCGAAGCGCGCCTTGAGTTCGAAGTAGCTGCCGTCGTCCGCCACGCACTGCAGGACGCGGCGCATGTCGTAGACCTGCGTGCGCGACTCGGGAAGGAGCTTCAGGATGTCGACGGCGCGCGCGCCCGACCCGGCCGGCACGGCGGCCACCGGTGGCGCTTCAGAGGCATTGGCCGGCAGGTAGGACAGAAACGTCCGGACGGCGTCGATGGCTTCCTCGTCGCTGTCGACCACCTGGTCGGCGAAACCGGTGCTCTCGGCATGCACGCGCCAGCCGCCCAGTTCTTCCGCGTCCACCGGATCGTTCATCGCCAGCGACGCCAGCAGTGAGCTCGATACGGCGATGATCGCGCCCTTGCGCATGACGTTGAAGTCGGCCAGCACGCAGTACCAGGTGGACGAGCCGTAGCAGAGGCCGAGCGCTGCCGAAACCCACGGGCTTTCGCGCTGGCGCAGGTACTGTTGCGGGTCCTGGGCGAGCAGGCTGCCCATGCCGCGCGCGCCCATGTTGTCGGGGAGACGGGCGCCGGAAGATTCGCCGAGGAACACCAGCGGCATGCCGCGCGACGCCGCGGCGCGCCGCATGTGGCCGATCTTCTTCATGTTGGTCGCCGCGCTCGAGGCGCCCATCACGGTGAAATCGTTGGCGACGACCGCCGCCGCACGTCCGGCTATCTTGCCGTAGCCCGCAATCTTGCCGTCGGCGGGCGAGCGTGCCTGCTCGCCGGGCACCACCGACGTCGCGAGCAGACCGGATTCGATGAAGCTTCCAGGGTCGAACAGACGCGAGATGCGTTCGCGCGCGTTGAGGGTGCCGGCGGCGCGCCGCTTTTCGAGCTTGGCCTCGCCCCCCATGGCCAGGGCGGCCTGACGGCGGCGTTCGAGTTCGTCCAGCGTGTCTTTGATGGCCATGTCCGGTCCGTCCGTCAGGGTGAGGGCGCGCGCGCGTCGGCCGCCGTGTTGCCGGCCACGACGCCGGCCGCTTCGAGGGCCGCGATTTCCGGGTCGCTGAGCCCGGCGACTTCGCGCAGCACGTCCCGCGTGTCCTGGCCGATGGCGCGCCCGGCGTGGCGGATGGCGCCCGGCGTGTCGGCGAGACGGGGCACCACGTTTGGCATCGTCACGCTGCCAAGTTCGTCGCTGGGTACCGTGGCGAGCATGCCACGGGCCGCATAGTGGGGATCCTTGAAGATGTCGGCGACGGTGTAGATGCGCGCGGCCGGCACCGCTGTGGCGTGCAGCCTGGCTTCGAGTTCTGCACAGTCATGCTGGACGGTCCAGGCGCCGATGATCGCATCGAGCGCTTCGACATGGGTCGCGCGCGCGACCGCCGTCGCGAAGCGCGGATCCCGGGGTAGCTCGGGCTGGCCGATCACGTCGGCCACGCGCTGGAACACCGCCTCGCTCACCGCAGTGATGTGGACATGGTTGCCGTCGCGCGTGGGGTAGAGGTTGTTCGGCGCGGTGCCCGGCAGGCGCGAGCCCGCGCGCATGGCCACCGCCCCGAGTTTCTCGTAGGCCGGCACGTGCGGTTCCATGAAGCTGAAGGCGCCTTCGTAGAGGGCGGCGTCGACGACCTGCCCTTTACCGGTGCGGTGCCGCGCTTCCAGCGCCAGCAGGCCGCCAAATGCAGCGTACAGGCCGGTGATGTAGTCGGTCATGGACGTCGCGATGCGTCCGGGCGGACGGTCGGGATCGCCGGTCAGGTGGCGCAGGCCGCTCAGCGCCTCGCAGATGACGCCGTAGCCCGCGCGCTGGGTGTACGGCCCCGTCTGCCCGTAGCCGCTGATGCGAATCATGATGAGGCCCGGGTTGAGGGCGGAAAGCGCGTCGTAACCCAGTCCCCACTTTTCCAGCGCGCCCGGGCGGAAGTTCTCGATCAGGAAGTCCGAACGCGTGGCCAGACGCCGCACGACGTCCTGTCCCTGCGGGCGGCGCAGATCGACGCTGACCAGGCGTTTGCCGCGCAGGATGCTGGCGGCGTAGAGCGACTTGCCGTCATGACGTTCGCCCATCGAACGCACCGGGTCTCCCTCCACGGGTTCCACCTTGATGACGTCCGCACCGAAGTCCGCGAACAGGCGCCCGCAGAACGGGCCGGCGACGGTGGAGCCCAGTTCCAGCACCCGATAGCCCGCCAGCGGGCCTGCGGCGGTTTCGGTCATGGTCAGAGGATGAAGCTCTGGTAGCGCTCGAGGCACGCCCGCGAACTGCGGATATTCAGGCGCCGGAGGCGTTCGGCCGCCGCGGCGTCTCCCTTGCGCATCGCGGCGAGCACCGCGCGATGCTGGGCGAGGCCCTCGGCGGCGCGTCCCGGGAGGATGATGATGCGACGCATGATCTCGCGTGTTCTGTCGTGGATGCTGTCCAGCATGTCGGCCAGGACCTGGTTACCGGCGGCCTCGATCGTGCGCCGCCGCAGTTGTTCAAGCGTGGTGATGTACTGGTCGAATTCGCCCCGCTTCACGTGCTGCTCCATCGGACGCCCGAACAGGGCGACGAGGTCCTGCCACGCTGTCGGGCGGGTGTTTTCCACGGCGAGCCGCGCGCAGAGCCCCTCCAGCATTTCACGCACCGCGTAGATTTCGAACACTTGGGATAGGTCGAGCCTGACCACTTCGGCGCCGCGGTTGGGAATGCGGCGGATGAGACCGAGGCTCTCCAATGCACCGAAGGCCTCGCGCACGCGCGCCCGCGACACCCCGAGTTGCGCCGCGAGGTCGTTTTCCAGCAGCTTGGCGCCGGGGCTGTAATGGCGCTGCGCGATGCGTTCGCGCAGGACCCTGACGAGGTCCGCGCCGTCCGTCGCGGGCCGGACCGGGCGCCGGCGCAAGAGGCGTGCAGCGGGGGAGGGCATGGCGCATCCTAGGTTTTCGCCGGCATAATTGTCAACAATATTGTCGACATTGTGCGGTGCAAAAAACCGCCGGGAACGCCGGCGACGAGCGGGCTCAGGTCCGGCGGCGGGACTTCTTCTCCACGGTCGCGCGCTCGATGGCGTAGTA
>CAZXNF010000204.1:0-222 GCA_964641785.1 uncultured Streptomycetaceae bacterium
GGCGAGGTGGTGGGCCTCGATGATCTCGATGTCGTAACCGTCTTTCAGCGCGCGCGCGGCAACCTCCAGCAGCTTGAAGACGACGTTGGTGCCGACACTCATGTTGGGCGCGAAGACGATGCCGATGTCACGCGCGGCGGCGGCGACCGCGGCCTTGCCCGCATCCTCAACACCGGTGGTGCCGATCACTGACTTGACCCCCTGGTTGCGGCAGATTGCGAG
>CAZXNF010000204.1:232-6677 GCA_964641785.1 uncultured Streptomycetaceae bacterium
TGCGAGATGCGCGAGCGTCGCTTCGGGCCGCGTGAAGTCGATGAGTACCGTCGCGCCGGCCAGCGCGGCCTCCACGTCCGCCCGCACCTTCACGCCGCACGCGGCGCCGGCCAGTTCGCCTGCGTCCTTGCCGATCAGCGGGCTTTGCGGATGCTCCAGCGCCGCATGCAGCCGGAACCCGCCGCCACCGTTCAGCACGGCATCGATCAATGCGCGCCCCATGCGCCCGCCGCTGCCCGCGATCGCGATATTGATGATGGTCATGCCCGCCCGCTCCCGTGTATGGGACACCCCGGTGGTGCCGCCCGATGAATCAACCCGCGTCCGAACCGTTCAGAACAGGCGGTCCCACATGCCCTTGAAGAACCCCTTGTCCTCGGCCGGCGGCGGGGGTAGCAGCAGCCTGGGCGCAGCCTTTTCGGCAGCCACCTCGCTGCTGTATTGCGCGCACTCGGCCGGCGGCACCGTCAGCGAATCGGCTCCGCGCAGCAGCTTGCGGTCGGCACAGGCCAGGTCCTCGCGCTCGCCTTCCAGCCGCGCCAGCACGTCGCTCTCGAAATAGACCGTCAGGTGGCGTTTCTGCGTGAGCTTGCCTGCCTTTTCGTACACATACACGTAATCCCAGCGGTCGGTACGGAACGGGTCCACCAGCAAGGGCGAGCCCAGCGCGAAGCGCACCTGGGAACGCGTCATTTCCGGCCGGAGCTTCATGACCATTTCCGGCGTGATGTAATTGCCCTGCTGCACATCGATGCGGTACGGCTGTATCCCCACCGGAACCGGCACGGATTCGACCAGCTTGCACGACGCCAGCGACACCGCCAGCGCGAGGGCGCACCAGCGTGCGGCGTGCGCCCGCGCGAAAGCAGCGGTGCTGGTCACGGGGCTCTTGGTGGTCGTAGTGGAGGGCATGTCGGGGTTTGCCAAGCGGTATTGTCGACCACATAAAAGCGGATATGATAGCCGACTGCCTTCAGAGCGCTCTCTCGCACATGAGTTCCCCCCAAGACCTCAAAACCATCGGCCTCAAGGCCACGATGCCGCGCCTGCGCATTCTCGAGCTGTTCGAGAAGAGCACCGTGCGCCACCTGTCGGCCGAGGACGTCTACAAAGTGCTGCTGAAGGGCGGGACCGATACCGGTCTGGCGACCGTCTACCGGGTGCTCACCCAGTTCGAACAGGCGGGGCTGCTGGTGCGCCACCACTTCGAGAGCGGCAAGGCCGTCTACGAACTGAATCAGGGCGGGCATCACGACCATCTCGTTTGCATGCAGTGCGGGCAGGTCGAGGAGTTCTACGACGCCGAAATCGAGAAACGGCAGGACACGGTGGCGGCGGAACGTGGCTACAAGATCCGCGAACACTCGCTACACCTGTACGTGGACTGCACGAAGAAGGACTGCCCGAACAAGGCTAAGGCTTGATGATCTGCCACACAAAAAAAGCGAGCGGCGACAGACGAAAGAAGATAGAGGGCAAACCACAGCCGGCGGCGGACTTTTCGTCTCGCGTTTCTCCTCTTTCGTATTAGCCTTGGTGTCCTTGGCGCCTTGGCGGCAAATCCCTAGCTTTTAATCCCCAGCATCTCCGCCGCGTGCTTGCGCGTGGTTTCGGTGATCTTCACGCCGCCGAGCATGCGCGCGATTTCCTCGACGCGCGCCGGCGGGTCCAGCACCGATACACGACTCGTCACCTTGCCGTTGCGGCTGTCCTTGGCGACCTGCCATTGATGGTCCGCGCAGGACGCCACCTGCGGCAGGTGCGTCACGCACATGACCTGATGGCGCCGGCCGAGGTCCTTCAGCATCCGGCCCACGATCTCCGCCACGCGGCCGCCGATGCCGGCATCGACCTCGTCGAACACCAGCGTGGGCACCTGCGCGACTTCGCTGGTCACGGTCTGGATCGCGAGACTCACGCGCGCCAGCTCTCCGCCGGAGGCAACCTTCGACAGCGGCCGCGGCTCGCCGTCCGCGTGCGCGGCGAACAGGAATTCCACCTGCTCCAGGCCCTGCGAAGTCGGCGCATCGAAGGGTTCCAGCGCGACCTCGAAACGCGCGCCGGCCATGGCCAGCGTCTGCATCGCCTGCGTCACCTGTTCGGACAGTTTCTTCCCCGTCTTCTTCCGCGCGGCGGTCAGCTTCTTCGCCTCCGTCTCGAAGGCCGCGCGGGCCGCAGCCTCCTTTTCCCGCAGCACGCCGATATCGGCGTTGCCGCCCAGTTGCGCGAGCCGCGCCGCCAACGCCGCCTGCCGCTCGGCCAGTTGTTCCGGCGGCACGCGCTGCTTGCGCGCGGCGGACACGATCGCGTCCAGCCGTTGCTCGACCGCCTTCAGGCGCGCGGGATCGAGGTCGAGCCGCTCGCGGTAATCGCGCAACTGGTAAACGGCCTCGTTGACCTGCGCCTCGACGGACGCGAGCAGTTCGGCGACGTCTTTCAGCCGCGCGTCGTATTCCAGCGCGTGGCGGATGCGGGAAGCGATGCGTCCAATCTCCCCACCGATCGCCGCATCGCTCTCGGACAACGCATCGAGCGCGCCCTGCGCGGCGTCGAGCAGCGTCTGCGCGTGCGCGAGGCGGCCGCGCTCGGCATTGAGCTGTTCCCACTCGTCCGGGGAAAAACCGAGCGCCGCCAGTTCCTGCGTCTGCCATTCCAGGTCTTCGCGTTCGCGGGCCACGCTGGCCGCGCCGGATTCCATGGTTTCGCGCAGGCGCTTCGCGTCGGTCCACGTGCGAAAGCACTCCGCCACCTTCACGACCAGCGCATCTGCCCCGGCGTAGCCGTCCAGCAAGGCGCGGCGCGCGGCGGCGCGCAGCAGCGACTGGTGGGAATGCTGTCCATGGATGTCGAGCAGGAACTCGCCGGCCTCCTTCAACTGCTGCAGGGTGCAGGTCGTGCCGTTGACGAACGCGCGGGAGCGCCCCGACGCTTCCACCACGCGGCGCAGCAGGCATGCACCGTCGTCGCCAGCGAGATCCTGCCCGGCGAGCCAGCGCGCGAATGGGGACGTCGCGCCGATCTCAAACTCCGCGGACACTTCCGCGCGTTCAGCGCCCGTGCGCACCACGCCGCTGTCGGCGCGACCGCCCAGCGCCAGCGCCAGCGCGTCGACCAGGATGGATTTGCCCGCGCCGGTCTCGCCGGTGAGCGCCGTGAACCCGGACTCGAACGCGAGCTCGACGCGATCGACGATGGCGAAATCGCGGACCGTCAGGTGACGCAGCATCGCGGACTTAGCTGATCTGCCCGTTGTCGCGGCGTGCGGCCTGAAACGAGCCGCTCCAGCCCAGCTTCTCGCGCAGCATCGCGTAGTAGCTGTGGCCGACGGGATGCAACAGGCGGATGGTGTGGCCGTAGCGCTTGACGCGCACGACGTCGCCGTCGCGCACGTCGTAGTGCGCGTGGCTGTCGAAATGCGCGCGCGCATCGGCGACTTCGGTCATGACGACCTCGATCACGCTGTCGCTCGGCACCATCAGCGGCCGGTTGGACAGCGTGTGCGGACAGACCGGCACCAGCGCGATCGCCGACAGGGACGGGTGCACGATCGGTCCGCCCGAGGACAGCGCGTAGGCGGTGGAACCGGTGGGCGTGGCAAGGATCAGGCCGTCGGCGCGCATGTTCGCGATGGACTGGCCGTCGATGCGGATCTCGAACTCAATCATGTTGCCGCGCTGGCCCTTGCCGATGACGACATCGTTGAACGCCAGCACCGACTCGCCGGCCGTTCCACCGGCGACGATCTGCGCTTCCAGCAACATGCGCTCCTCGGTGACGAAACTGCCGTCGAGGATCGCGCCGATGGTGTCGAACATCGTGTCCGTCGAGATGTCCGTCAGGAAACCGAGCCGGCCCTGGTTCACGCCGACCAGCGCCACGTCGTGCGGGGCGAAGGTGCGCGCGATGTTGAGCATCGTGCCGTCGCCCCCGAGCACCACGGCGAGGTCCGCTTCACGCCCGATGTCCTCAAGATTGAACACCGGGTAGGGGCTGCCGATGATGTATTCGCCCGCCAGCCGGTCGACGATCACCCGCACGCCACGCGCGGACAGAAAAGCCCCCAGCCGGAGCAGCGGTGCTGCGATCTCCGGGCTGTTGTATTTACCGATCAGACCGACTGTGCCGAACGCGGGGGACATGGCCGGATTAAACCATAAATCGTCGCGCCAACCGGGCGGGTGCGCAGGGGGATTTGTGTAGAATCAATACCATGAGTGACGCAGGTTCCTCCCAGCTGAACGAACGTGCGCAGGTCCTGCTGAAAGCGCTCGTCGAGCGCTATATCGCCGACGGCCAGCCGGTCGGTTCGCGCGCGCTGTCGAAGCTGTTCGATCTTTCGCCGGCCAGCATCCGCAACGTCATGGCGGATCTCGAGGACGGCGGGCTCATCGCGAGCCCGCACACATCCGCCGGCCGCATTCCCACGCAGCGCGGCTACCGCCTGTTCGTGGACACCCTGCTGACGATCAAGCCGCTGGAGCAGGACGAAATCCAGCAACTCGAAGGCCAGTTGCAGACCGACAGCCGGCAGCGCCTGCTCACGTCCGCCTCGCAGATGCTCGCGGACCTCACGCACTTCGCCGGCATCGTGATGACGCCGCGCCGCGGCACGGCCTTCCGGCATATCGAATTCCTGCCGCTGGGCGAGAAGCGCATCCTGCTGATCCTCGTCACGCCAGACGGCGACGTGCAGAACCGCATCATCCAGACGGAACGGGCCTTCACCCCGTCGGAGCTGGTCGAAGCCTCGAACGTGCTGAACCAGAATTACGCCGGCCTGGAACTCGAGGAGGTGCGCCGCCGCATCCGCGACGAACTGCACCGCTTGCACTCCGACATCACCCGGCTCATGACGGCCGCGCTGGACGCCGGCAGCCAGGCCGTCCAGGGCGCCGACGATGTGGTCATCGCCGGCGAAGGCCAGCTCCTCGAAGTGCAGGACCTCTCGTCCAACATGGCGTCCCTGCGGCAGCTGTTCAATCTGTTCGACCGCAAGACGGCGCTCGCGCAGATCCTCGATTCCGGCAGTCGCGCGCAGGGCGTGCAGATCTACATCGGCGGTGAGTCCGGGCTCTCGCCGCTCGACGAATTCAGCGTCGTCACCGCGCCGTATGAAGTCGACGGCAACGTGGTCGGCACGCTCGGCGTCATCGGCCCCACGCGCATGGCTTACGAGCGCGTGATTCCGATCGTGGACATCACGGCGAAGCTGCTGTCGTCCGCGCTGTCGCAGCACTGAGCCGATCACGGACGCGGACAGGTGAGCGGTTTTAAGCAGACAGGGGCCGCGCGCGCGCGCGCCTCACGCCTCACGCCTCACGCCTCACCCGACGCATAGCGGCGCATGCATTACGCTCCCGAGCCACCATACGCGCATGGCGCACCCGCCTGCACCGGGGTGCTCCTGATCAACCTCGGTTCGCCGGACGCGCCGACGCCCAAGGCCGTACGGCGCTACCTGCGCGAGTTCCTGTCCGATCCCTTCGTGGTCGAGATCCCGCGGCCGCTGTGGTGGCTGATCCTGAATTTCATCATCCTGACCACGCGCCCCGCGGCGTCCGCCAAACGCTACGCGCAGATCTGGACGACCGAGGGCTCGCCGCTCGTGGTGACCACCGCACGACAGGCAAGACTGCTGCGCGGCTATCTCGGCGAACGCGTACGCGCGCCCGTGGTCGTCGAGCACGCGATGCGCTACGGCCAGCCGTCGGTGAAGAGCGCGATCGCGAAACTGCGCGAACAGGGCTGCGACCGCATCCTTGCCGTGCCGCTTTACCCCCAGTATGCCGCGAGCACGACGGCCTCGGCCTGCGACGCGGTATTTCAGGCCTTGGCGCCGCTGCGCAACCAGCCCGCGCTGCGCACCATCCGCCATTTCCACGACCATCCCGGTTATATCGCCGCCCTTGCGCAAAGCGTCAACGACTACTGGATGAAGCACGGCCGGCCCGACGTGCTGCTGATGAGCTTTCATGGTGTGCCGCGCCTCACGCTCGACCGCGGCGACCCCTACCATTGCGAGTGTCAGAAAACCGGCCGCCTGCTCGCCGAGGCACTCGGCCTCGACGCCGGCCGCTGGAAGCTCGTGTTCCAGTCGCGCTTCGGCCGCACCACCTGGCTGCAACCTTACGCCGCCGAGGTACTGGTTGAACTCGGCCGCGCGAAGACGCGGCGGGTCGATGTGGTGTGCCCCGGCTTCGTTACCGACTGCCTCGAAACGCTGGAAGAGATCGCCATCGAGGCGCGCGAAACCTTCACCCAGGCCGGGGGTAGCGAGTTCCACTACATTCCCTGCCTGAACGAGCGCGACGACTGGATCCACGCGCTGACTGACCTGGTGGCGAAGAATCTCCTCGGCTGGGCGGGGCCTGAACCGGTCACCGAGGACCTCGCCCGCTCGCGCGAGCGGGCGCTGGCGCTGGGCGCGAAAGCCTGACGCGGCCAT
>CAZXNF010000205.1:0-6672 GCA_964641785.1 uncultured Streptomycetaceae bacterium
GTGGTGCGGGCGGCAGCGGGGGCGGAGTGAGGCGGGGCGTGTATGCGTCCGGTGGCGCCGCAGGCATCGGTGATGCGACGGAAACCTGGTTACGATGGCGTCAACATGATGGTGCAGCCTCATTTTATGAGAATCTACGGTCGCCGGTTAAGCAGATACCGGCGTTTAGGCATCGCGCAACACTAACATGATTAACTTCTCTTACGATTCGGCAACACCGCATAGTTCCATTCTCCATGGAAGTTAGCAGGTTTGAGATTGAGGGAGGCCAGTTCCGTGTCGGTGATCTGGGTTATGTCGAGACAGACATAGATGCCATCCTTGACGACTCCACTGTCAGCCCAACCGAGCGACACGACCTCGTCAAGTGTCGAATCGGCCAAGGCACGTTCCGCCAGAAACTCATAGCTTATTGGAAGGCTTGCGCGGTTACTGGCTACAAGGACACAGGGCTTCTTGTTGCCTCGCACATCAAGCCTTGGCGGGCTTGCAACAATGCGGAGCGCCTGAATCCATTTAATGGACTGCTTCTCACACCAAACCTCGATAGAGCGTTCGACGCCGGGTTGATCACCTTTTGCCCAGGAGGGCTTATTTCGTTGTCGCCACTTCTCTCCAGCCCACAGCAACTGCGAATCGAGTCTGGTATGAGGGTTACTCTTACGAGCCAACATGAGCCGTTCATGCACTTCCACAGAACTTCGGTATTTCGTTCCAAGTAGCCATATCTAGGTCGCAATGACGCCCAACCCATCACGGAACCTCATCCGATAAAGTGAACGCCTCGACCTGGCAGGCGTTAGGATTGCGCCGGTGATTCAACCCACTCTGGAATCATGAAGAAAACCCTCCTCCTCATCGCCTCGCACGGCCTCGCGCTGGCGGTCGGCTTTGCCGCCGGCATCTACCTGCTGCCCATCCTCACCGCGCCGGACGCCCCGTCCACCGCCGAGATTGCCGCGGTGTCCGGCCAGGCGATGTTCAAGGGGCAGTTCCGGCGCGACCTCAAGGACAGCGACGCGCTCCATTGGGGCGAGGGCACGGTTTCCGTGGGACTGCGCAGCATCGCGCTGCAGGGGCGGCTGGCGCCGGGGCCGGACTACAAGCTGTACCTGTCGTCAGAATTCGTGGAAACGGCGGCCGACTTCAAACGCTTGAAGAAGGACATGCTGCGCGTGGGGGACGTGAAGACCTTCGATAACTTTCTCGTGGCATTCGCCGAGCCGGTGGACGTGGCCCGCTACAACACGGTGATCGTCTGGTGCGAGTCCTTCGGCCAGTTCATCACGGCGGCGAAGTACCGCTAGACGGCAGCGGCTAGCGCGCCGCAGCGCCGTCGGTCCGCAATGCGGCGTCATCGGGCGGCAGCTTGGCGCCGGTGGTGCCGACCTTCGCGAGGCGCGTCCAGTACCACCACACGCGGTCCTCGATCCGGTAAGTGAACCAGCTCTGTTCGCCCCAGCCGAAGGAACTGGTGCGCCCCGACGCGCGCACCCACTGGCCGACGGCGAGCGAGCCATCGGCCAGGAGCGCGCCGACGGTCACCTTGGTGCCGCCGAACCACTCCGGCGCACCGGGCTGCGGCAATTCCTCTTCGGGCAGCACCACCGCGCCGCCCTTGCAGGCGTAGTCGGAAAAGATGCGGTAGCCCCACTCCGTGGTCAGCGGGGCGATGCGTACGCGGGGATCGCGGTTGATCATGCGGGTGCGGAGGGTCAGCTCATGCGCGGCCTTGCGCCCCGGGCCTTCCGCCCAGATATGCGCCTCGCGATACAGCGGCAGTTCCAGGAAGCTGCCGAACTTGTCCTTGCGCAGGCTGGGCAGGTAGCCAAAGGGGTGGCCGGCTGCCGGCGGCCACGCGTAGCGGCCGGCGAGATCGGGACACCCGAGGAGCGGGCTGACCGTGCGGCCCCAGCCGGCGGGCATTTCCGGCGAGCCGACGATCTCGTCCTTGCCCACGCAGCCGCCGAGTGCGGATACGAGCAGGAGTATCGGCAACGCGGCGCGCATGCAGTCAGGCTTTCTGTGGACCCGGTTTGCCGTTCTCCACGGCAAACGTCGCCAGGGTTGAAATGCCGCTGTCGGCGCGCTTTTCCGTGTCCAGCGCGCGCAGCGTTACCGTCGCGCGGTCGGGCGTCACGTCCATTCTGAGGTAACCGCGCTTCGGGCCGCCGAAGCGCAGGTGCGGGTTTTCGTCCATCGCCGCGGCAACCTGCTTGGCGCCGGCGCCCTGCGAGGTGATCGAGGTGCCGCAGAACTCCGTGGCCACCACCGGCGACTTCGGGTCGTCGAAATCGGGCTTGAGGTCCGCGACCCAGGTGCAGTGCACGTCCCCGCCGATCACCACCGGGTTGGCGACCTTGCGTGTGGCGATGAAGTCGAGCAGCCGGCGGCGCGCGGCCGGGTAGCCGTCCCAGCCGTCGGTCCAGAAGGTCTGCCCGGGGCCGGCGGTGCGGTCGAGCTGCGCCATCAGCGTCTGCTGTGCGATCAGGTTCCAGCGCGCGCGCGAGGCGGCGAGTCCGTCCGTCAGCCAGCGTTCCTGTTCGGCGCCTAGCAACGTGAGTTTGGGATCCAACCGCTCCGGACACTGGTCGCCGACGACGTTGGAGCCGCCACCGCGGTCGTGCCGCGGGCAGACCTGATGTGAACGGTACTGCCGGTCGTCGAGCACGGAGAACTCGGCGAGTGCGCCCCAAGCGCAGCGGTCGTACAGGCGCATGTCAGGGCCATTCGGCAGGGCCGCGCGCCGCAGCGGCATGTGTTCGTAATAGGCGCGGTAGGCGGCGGCGCGGCGGGCAAGGAAGTTTGCTTCCAGGCGCTCGCTGCGGTCGTTCGCGTAGTCGTTGTCTACCTCGTGGTCGTCCCAGGTGACGAGCCAGGGCGCGGCGGCGTGCATGGCTTTCAAGTCCGGATCGCTCTTGTATTGGGCGTAGCGGATACGGTAGTCGGCGAGGGTGTAGGGCTCCGGCGTGGCGTGCTTGCGCACGTGGTCGCGGCCCCACGACGATTCGTAGATGTAGTCGCCGAGGAAGACGACGAGGTCGAGGTCCTCCTCGCGCATGTGGCGGTAGGCCGCGTAGTAGCCCTGCTCGTATTGCTGGCAGGAGGCGAAGGCGTAGCGCAGGCGGGGGGCTGCGTCGTCGGGCGCCGGTGTGGTGCGCGTGCGGCCGACGGGGCTGACGGCGTCGCCGGCCATGAAGCGGTACCAGTACCAGCGGCCCGGCGCGAGGCCATTCGCCTCGACGTGCACGCTGTGCCCGAAGTCGGGAGACGCGGTGGCAACACCTTTGCCCGCAAGCTTGCGGAAGGCTTCGTCGTGCGCGATCTCCCAGCGCACCTCGACGTTTGCCGCCGGCATGCCGCCGTCGGCATTCAGCGGTTGCGGGGCGAGGCGCGTCCACAGCACCACGCCATCGTAGCGCGGCGAGCCGGAGGCGACGCCGAGAGTGTACGGATCGGCACTGAAACGCGGCTGCGCCCACGCGCGGCGCGCGAAGGGCGGAACGAGCAGGGTGTAAGCCGTCAGCGCGGCCGCGCCGGTGAGCAGCGTGCGGCGGGTCGTGTTCATACGGCGGATTCGCGCAAGCGCGCCCCGTTCCGTGCACGCCAGTGGATGGACGGCAAGGATGTCCGCGCCGCTGAGGGCGCCGTTAAGCACGAAGTCACGGGACGCGAGACGGCCGCCGGGCGGCCGCGCGGAGGCTGCGTATGCCCCGGGGGCGAGTTGGCGCTGCCATAAGGCTTCACGGCAACCACTAGCGTAGCCGGCCCTGGCGCTTCAGTCGCCAGCAGTAGGCGATGATCGCGATGGAAATGCCCCAGCCGATCAGCAGCGGGATGAAACCATGCTGCATCACCTCGCGGTAGTAGGAGTTGGCGAGCTGCACGAAGAACATCAGGATGCTCAGGCCGAACTGCACGAGATAGAGCATGAAGGCGGAGGCCTTCATGCGGAAGAGCTGGATCGCTGCCGTCAGGTACAGGGCGATCGCGCCCAGGCTGATGCCGTGCTGCCAGCGCGGGATGCTGTCCATGAACTGTTCCTGCGCTTCGCTGACCGCGGGGAACTGTCCCTGCGCCATCATCACCGTCGTGAGCGTGCCGGTGACGACGCCGAACAGCGAGAACAGGACGATCACCCACACCAGTTTGGGCCGTTTGTGGTCCGCCGGCGACGGCGGGTCGCTGACCGGGCTGTTGGGGGCGGCGTAAGGGTTGAGGTTGGGGTCGGTCATGGCGCACCTCAATGGGCGGCGACATTGCGGCCCGCAATTTTGCCGGTCACGAAGCATTCCGCGATGTTGCCGCCCGAGAGGTATAGGTGGCCGAACGAGCTGCCGAGCTCACCGGCCGCGTAGAGGCGCGGGATGGGTGCGCCATAGACATCGACGATACGGCACTGCGCGTCATGTACCGGGCCGCCCTGCGTGTTGGAGATCGTCGCCCACATGGTCGAGCCGTAGAACGGCGGCTCGGCGATCGGCTGCATCGATCCCGCCGGGCGGTCGAAATCGGTGTCGCGGCCCGCCGCGCATTGCGCGTTCCAGCGTTCGACGCTGGCGACCACAGTCGCCGGATCCAGCCCGAGCTGTTCCGCAAGCCCCGACACCGTTTCTGCGCGCTTGAGGATGCCATTCTCGACTTCCTTTAGGTTGTCGTCGCTCCATTCGTAGCGCAGGCCTTTGTCGTTGGAGGCGGCCTTGCCCAGTGGATACATCCTGCGGCCGGCCTCGTCGCAGATCATGAACGCCGGGTTGCGCGGTGCGCGTTGCTTCACGGGATCATAGTGCTGCAGCGGACGCACGGCCGTGTCCTGCGTGTAAGGATGGTACTCGGACATGAAGCGCCGGCCGTCGGCATCGAGCAGTATCCACGCCATTTTCAGACGCACCTTGTCTTCCTCTCCGGGGAACCAGTCGGGGAAGCGCTTGACCCGGATGCCGTACGGGTAGTCCGCGTCGGTATGGCGGAACCCGTAGGCGCCGTGCACGTGCCACATATGCCAGAGCGCCGCGCCAAGGTCCTGCGCCATGCGGATGCCGTCGCCGGTGTTGTTACGGGCCGACGCGTTCAGCACCGGCATGGCTTCGAGGAACTGCGCTTTCATCGCGGCGTTGCCTTCGAAGCCGCCGCAGGACAGCACGATGCCGCGCTTCGCCTCGATGGCGTACTCCTTGCCGCCAGCGGTGACGGTGAGGCCGCGCACGGTTTTCGTGTCCGGATCGGCGATCAGCCGCTGTGCGGCAACCCCCAGGCGCGGTTCTATACTGCGCTTGCGCAGGTGGTCGTGGATGATGCGGAACAGCTTGGGGCCGCCGGGCGCGCCGTTCGCCCACGGATACTCCTTGCGCGCGTCGAAGCCGGGCACGTCCGTGACGGTCGTGTGATAGAAAGTGTCGGTACCCGGCAGCGGATAGTTGGCGCGGATCTGCCGCCGGTACGGATCGCCGGCCTTCTCGCGCTCGGCGTTCTCCTCGACCGAGGTCAGGATGCGGGCATTGTTGATCTTGCCCAGTTCGCGCACGGTCGCTTCCATCCCGCACATGCCTTCCGCCAGCGCGCGCACCACGTCATCCGGCGTGCGGCCGGCGTTCGTTGCTTGCAGATAGGTGAACGCCTGGTCGGGATCGTGCGCGCTGCGCACGGCGCCGTAGGAACAGATCGAGAGGCCGCCGGGCACGGTGTTCTTGTCGATCAGCAGCACGCGGGCGCCCGCGTCGTGGGCGTGCATGGCGGCGACGCCACCGGCGAGGCCGAAGCCGACGATGATGACGTCAAAGGTTTCGTCGAAAGACTGTTTCATGTTCGCTTCTAAAGAAGGGCGCGCGCAGGCGAGCCGAGTTGCTGGAAGACGATGATCCCGCCGACTGCGGGCGGTGTCACGGCGGCGAAGCGCCCCGCGCCCAGGTCGATGGTTTCGATGTGGTGACGGACGCAGGCGGCGCGCGCGGCGCCGATGTCGTGGGTGGCAATGACATAGCCCGCGATCCATGGCAGCGCGGGCGGCATGACACCGAAGACGCGGGTCGTTTGCACCGGCGTGAGGAACAGGAACTGGCCGCGCTGCGTCTGGATCAGCGGTACGCCGTTCGATTGCATCGGCGTCAGCCCGCTGAAACGCGCGTAGCGGGCAACGGCCTCTTCAGGTTCGGCGACGCAGAGGATGACGGCGGCGAGGCCGACGGCGCCGTTGGCGTGCGTCATCCAGCGCGGCTGCCACGGCATTTCGGGCGTGAGGTGCTGGCAGTACTGGATGCGACCCTCGGGCATGGTGCCCGGCGGCACGCGCACTACGGCAAAGCGCGCGGTGCCTTCGCCTTCCGGCGTACCGAGCGACCGCTGCAGGGCCACCGTCGGTTGCGGGCCGAAGCCTTCACGCGCGAGGCGGGCATGGTCCACCGTGGCGTCGGGCGTGCCGAAGGCGATCAGGTGGATCCCGGTGTAGCGCTGGATGGCGGTCCACAACTGCTGCGCCACGAGGGTCTCGCGCGAAACGGGCGCCAGCATTTCCACGTAACCGGCGCGGAACATGATCGTGCGGTTGCCCGTGCCCGCCGGGACCACCGGGCCGCCAGGCGCGAGCCGGTGCTTCTGCAGCGAAAACGGCGGCAGCGTGAAGCCCATCGCCTCGAAGGCGGCCGAACCGGCGTCCACGTCGGGGACGAAGTGCGC
>CAZXNF010000206.1:0-6647 GCA_964641785.1 uncultured Streptomycetaceae bacterium
CGAGGAGGCGCGTGCCGTCGGTACGTGCGGCATCCACCGCGGCGAGCAGCGCCTCGACCAGCACGCCGGACAGGGCGTTGGCCTTGTCGGGGCGGTTGAGCGTCAGGCGCGTAACGTTGCCGTCACGGACCGCCAGCAGTTCGTCGGCCATGCGCTCAGCGGATCCGGCCACTCATTTGGCCAACCCCGCACGCACTTCGGCGGAGCGGTCCCAGAAGTTCGGCATCAGCGGGCTCGAATAACCGGAGACGAAATCCTTGGCGACGCCGGAGGACGGGTCGAACACATGGCGCTTCACCGCGCCGATGTTGGCGCCGTAAACGTGGATGCTGATGGAAACGCGGTCGCTGAGCGCGTTGGACACCTGATGCACGTCGCCGATGCGCGGTGACAGTTTCTCGACTTCGCCGGGCTTCAGCGTTTTGGTCTCGCCGGCCTGCATGGGCTTGCCTGCGGTCGGCACGGCGTAGGCCTTGCACAACTCCGCGCCGCGCAGCATGCCAACCATGCCCCACACCGTATGGTCGTGCACCGGCGTGGTCTGGCCCGGGCCCCACACGAAGCTGACGACCGAAAAGCGTTCGAGCGGATCGCAGTAGAGAAGGTGCTGCTGGTAGTACTCCGGATGCGGCTTCGTGGCGGCCTCAGGCAGCCAGTCGTCCTGCGATACCAAGGCGCCGAGCAGCCGGCTGCCCTGGTCGAGGAGCTTCACTTCGTCGCCGGCGGCGTTTTCGACCAGCCGGGTTATGTCGGCGACGAAGCTGCGGAAGCGGGCGTGGTTTTCCATGGCGGACCTCTACGGTTTTTTGATGGCCGCCAGTACTTCGGCGGTGTGTTCACCCAGCGCGGGCGGACGCAGCCGCACGGGCAGGTTGGCGCCGGACAGGCGCATGGGGGAAAGCACGGTGCGGGTGGCGACGCCGTTCGGCAGGTCCATCGGCTGGACCCAGCCCATGTGCGCGACCTGCGGATCGGCGAGCACCTGCGAATAGGTGTTGAGCGGCGCGCAGGGCACGCCTTTGGTGTTCAGGGCATCCAGCATTGCCTGCGCGGTGAAGCGTGCGAACTCTGCTTCCAGCAGTTCGCGCAGCGCGTCCTGGTTTTTCGCGCGCAGGCTGGGCGAGGCGAAACGCGCGTCGCGCGCGAGGTCGGGCCGGGCGATGACCTCGCAGGTGGCGGCCCACAGTTTGTCGGTGCCGGCCGCTAGCGCGAAATAGCCGTCCTTGCACTGGAAGGCGGCGTAGGGGGCGTTCATCGGATGCGCGGAGCCGAGCTTCACCGGATCACGCCCGGTCGCGAAATATTCACTGGTTTGCAAATTCGCGATGCCGAGCATGCCGCCCAGCATGGCGACGTCGATGTGTTCGCCTTTGCCGCCGGCGCGAACGCGGCTCAGCACCGCGGCGACGGAGTAGGCCGCATACAGTCCGGCAGTGAAGTCCGCAATCGGGATGCCGCATTTGACCGGCCGGCCGTCGGCTTCGCCGGTCACGCTCATCACGCCGCTCATCGCCTGCACGGTCATGTCGAAGCCGCCCTCGGCGACGCGCGGGCCGCTCTGACCGAAGGCCGACACCGAGCAGTACACGAGCGCGGGTTTTTCCTTCGCGAGTGACGCGTAATCGAGCCCGAACTTCGCCATCACGCCAGGCCGGAAATTTTCCAGCACCACGTCGGCGTCCAGCGCGAGCTTGCGCGCGCTGGCCCGGCTCGCGGCGTCCTTGAGGTCCAGCACAACGGAGCGCTTGTTGCGGTTGACCGAGGCAAAGTACTGACTGTAGCCGTCCACGATCGGCGGCCAGGCGCGCATGAGGTCGCCGCCCTCCGGCGCTTCGACCTTGACGACGTCCGCACCCATGTCGCCGAGCAGGCAGCCGCAGAACGGACCGGCGAGCACTTGGCAGAATTCGACGACCTTGACGCCGGCGAGCGGGAGCATGGGGGGGGGCAGAGTGAGGCCTGCAGGGCGCAGGCTGCGAAACGACGGAGACTTCGATATTATCACGCGCTTTTCCGCGCCCGACCTGCGACATTCTGCGGGTGGGGAACGCTGCGGCGCGAATCACGTCCAATTCGCGTCCAATACCGACAACGACAGACAGGAGCAGTCCGATGCACAAAATCTCAGCGTTTGCCCTGATCGGAGCGACGGCCTTCACGACGCCAGTGGTGGCTGCCAATGCCTATCCGACCAAGCCGATCCGCCTCGTGGTGCCGTTCGCCCCGGGCGGCGGCAACGACATCTCCGCGCGCTTCGTCGCGCAGCGCATGACGGAGGGCTTCGGCACCACGGCGGTTGTCGACAACCGGCCGGGCGCGGGCAGCACGCTCGGCACCGACATCGTGGCGAAATCGGTGCCGGACGGCTACACGCTGCTGGTGACGCACAACGCGATCGCCATCAACCAGACGCTGTACCCCAAGCTGCCTTTCGACACGCTCAAGGACTTCGTGCAGGTGGTGATGATCGGCGCCACCACCAACACGCTGGTGGTGAATCCGACGGTGCCGGTCAAGTCCACCAAGGACCTGATCGCGCTGGCGAAGTCCAAGCCCGGCGCGCTGAATTACGCCAGCACCGGTGCGGGCGGCACTTCACACCTGGCGATGGAATACTTCCGGCTCGAGACCGGAGTCGATCTCGTGCACATTCCCTATAAGGGCACCGCGCCCGCCCTGACCGACCTTGTGGGCGGCCAGACGCAGGTCATGATCTCGGCGCTGCCGGGCACCGTGCCCTTCATCAACGCGAAACGCGTGGTGGCCATCGCCACCACCGGCAAAAAGCGCTCGGCTTTCCTGCCCGACCTGCCGACGCTGGCGGAATCCGGGGTGCCGGGCTACGAGTTCGATACCTGGTACGGCTTGCACGCGCCGGCCAAGGTGCCGAAGGACATCATCGTCAAGCTCAACGCCGAAGTGGTGAAAAGCCTCTCCAAGCCGGAAGTGAAAGAGCAGCTCTTCAAGCAGGGGATCGAGGCGCAGGCGGGTACGCCGGAGGAATTCGCCAAGTACGTTCGGGCGGAAGTGGCGAAGATGGCGAAGATCATCAAGGCGTCCGGCGCTAAGCCGGAAGTGTGATGGTTCTCCGGGTGCTCGCGCGTCGGGCTGCGCTCGCACTGATTCTCGCGGCGCCTCTGATGGCGGCGGCGCAACAAGCGCCTTTTCCTTCACGCCAGATCCGCTAGTCGTCCCGCAGGCAGCGGGCGGTTCTTCCGACACGCTGTCCCGCGCGCTGGCGCCGCGGCTCGCTGACGCGCTGGGTCAGCAGGTGGTCGTCGACAACCGGCCGGGCGCGACCGGCAACATCGGTACCGAAATCGTCGTGCGTGCCGCACCCGACGGCTACACCCTCCTGCAGGCGGCAACCTCGCTCGCCACCAACCCGGCGATGAATCCCGCGCAGAAGTTCGACCCGCTGCGCGATCTCGCGCCGGTCATCCTGCTCTCGCAGCAGCCCAACCTTTGGGCCGTGCATCCCTCGCTGCCGGTGAAGTCGATGCGCGAGCTGATCGCGTTCGCCAAGGCAAAACCGGGACAGGTGGACTACGCCACCTCCGGCACTGGCGGGTCGCAGCATCTGTCCGGCGAGCTGCTCAAGGTCATGACCGGCGTTGACATCGTGCATATCCCCTACAAGGGCAGCCCGCCCGCGCTGATCGACGTGCTGGGCGGCCGCGTGGCCGTGACCGTGTCCACGCTTGCGCCGGCCATGCCGCACGTGCGCGATGGACGCCTGCGTGCGCTGGCGGTGACCGGCGAGCGGCGGTCCACCGCGGCACCGAACGTGCCGACAGTCGCGGAATCCGGCGTGCCGGGCTATGCGGCGACGGCGTGGCAGGGCGTACTCGCGCCCGTCGGTACCTCGCGCGAAGTGACCGCGCGTCTCAACGCCGAAATCAACAAGGCCTTGCGCCTGCCCGAAGTGCAAAAATTCCTGGTGGACGAGGGCTACGTCATCGAGGGCGGCTCGAGCGAGCGCTACACCGCGTTCATCAAGAGCGAGATCGCCAAATGGTCCAGGGTGACCAAGGCGGCCGGGCTCAATAAGCCCCAGACCTGAGCACGCCTCCCGCAGTCAAACGGGATTGATGTCGGCGGCGAACGCGCCGTTGGGATCGACACCCTCGAGCGCGGCGTGTTCAGCGGGCGGCAGCGTCACAGGATCTTCACCCGCATCGATACGTAAGCCTGTGCGCGTGAGAGTGGGCTAGCGTACAGACCACCTTTTCTTGGCGTTCTATCCTTCCAGCGTTTGTGCCCCAAGGGGGCAAACCGAATATCGGAGGGACGGCCATGTCTGGAATGAAAGCGCAATCCTTGAGCTGCATGCTGGCCACTGTCGCGCTCAGCGCTGTGGCCGCCCTCGGCATGACCAAACTGGCCCGCGCGCAGGCGCCGGACGATCAAGGCAGGCAAAAGCAGGAAAGGCAGCAGAGGGAGGATCGGGGTGAGAAGCAGGCCGGGCCCCAGGATCCCGCGCAACAAAGCGAAGACCAAAAAAAGACGCAACAAGAGCGGCGGGCCGGGCAGCTCCAGCAGCAAGCCGAGCGTGAGCAACAACGCGCGCAGAAGCAGGAGCAGGACAAGGCTGCGCAGAAACAGCAGCAATCCGAGCGCGATCAACAACAACGTGCACAGAAGCAGCAACAGGAAAAGTCCGCGCAGAAGCGCGAGCAGGACCAGCGCGATCAACAGCAACGCGCACAGAAGCAGGAGCAGGAAAAGTCCGCGCAGAAGCGGGAGCAGGACCAGCGCGATCAACTGCAGCGCGTACAGAAGCAGGATCGGGAGCGGTCTGCGCAGAAGCGGGAGGAAACACAGCGCGAGCAGCAACAGCGCGCGCAGAGGCAGGAGCAGGAACAGTCCGCGCGCAGACAGCAGCAAGCCCGCTACGAATATGAAAAACAACTCGCGGAGAGACAGGAACGGCAAGTTTCGGAGCAGCGTCGACGGCAGCTCGATCTCGAGCAGCGCCAGCGCCTGGAGGCGTATCGGCAACGAGAGATTGCCCAGGACCGCCTGTGGGCGCAGCGCGAAGCCGCGCTTCAGCAACAAAACCGCGCGGCACAGTATCGTTATCAGCAGCAGTATCTGGAACGCCGGCGTCAGCAGATTGAGAACTGGAACGCGCGCGCCTACGAATACAACAATGACAGTCGCTTCTATGCTGCTCCAAGCTATCGTTACGTCCGCGCCGGCAAAACCTATCAGACCAATCAATACGGTGCGGATTTACTCCGGCAGGCGGTGAACTACGGCTATGAGCAGGGGTTCCCGGCGGGTCAGGCTGACCGCGAGGACGGCTGGCGCTCTGGCGGCTATAAAAGCTCCTATGCCTATCGGGACGGAGACTATGGCTACAACGGCTACCATGTCAGCCAGGATGAATACCGCCACTACTTCCGTCAGGGCTTCCGTCGCGGCTACGACGACGGCTACAACAGCCGCTCGCAATATGGGATGGAAGTTGATGGCAACGTGTCGATCCTGAGCGCTGTCTTGTCGGCGGTACTCGGTCTGCTGTCAAACAAGCAATAACCGATTTTCTAGGGAGCGCAGTCATGAAATGGGCAGGCCTTTATCTGGTTGGTTACGTGGTCCTGGTTGGCGGGGTGCTGGCCGCGCTGTGGAAACTGGGTATTCTGGAAAGCATCGGCACGACATGGACCGTGATCGGGGTCGTGATCCTGACCGGCCTTGGCATCATGATCGCGGTGTCCAACAGCGGTACTAAAGAGAACATCCATATCGACCGGACGTGAGCGTTCACAAGGTGCTGCGTCGAGTATTTTTCCTCTATCACTCCCCCTAAAGTTACGGTTACCGCTGCCTTGGCGGCGGAAATCCTGAAGTTGCCCTTCTCGCCTGCGCCACGCAAACGTCACAGGGCGTCTCAGCGGCGTCTTACGCAGGATTGACGTCGGCGGCGAAGGCGCCGTCGGGATCGAGGCCTGCGAGTGCTGCGCGTTCGCGTTCGGTGGGCGGCGGCGTCACCGGCACGTAACCCGCGTCGAAGCGGAAACCCGTGCGCGCGGTGATGTTCGCCAGCGTGGCGTCCGGATGCCGCGAGACCAGCCGGAATCGCGTGCCGGGACGGGGCTCCCGTGCGAACACCGCCAGCGGTGTGATCAACGCCGCCATGTTGCCGTCGGCTGTCACAAAATCGAGCGTCTCCACCAGCGCGCGCGGGCTGTGTTCCGTGCGCCAGGTCACCACGCGCTTCGCGGTCGGCAGCATGACCGCAGCACCCCCGCCGCCGGGCAGGCGCACTCGCACTTTCGGCGCAAGGGTGTTGCCGATCACTGATACGTTGGTGCGCCCGCGGCCGTCAATTTGCGCGCAGCCGAGATACACGAGGTCCAGCCCGCCGCGCGCGCACAGGTCGTAGAAATCCTGGTTCGAAAAAATAGACGCCGAACCCTCATTCAGCAGAGGATCGCTGCTCGAATGCGGAATCTTTGAAGGCAACGGGTTCACGCCGCCCGACACGTTGAGGTAGGTGAACGGGAAATCGTACGCGCGCTTGGCGAGCAGGCAGGCCAGCATCGGCAACGTGGAGTTGACGCCGCTGAAGGTACGTTCGTCCGCGCGGATCTGGCGCGCGAGGTTGATGACGAGGTAGGAAAACGACGTCCACATGATGG
>CAZXNF010000207.1:0-2622 GCA_964641785.1 uncultured Streptomycetaceae bacterium
GCGCGCGGTCGGCTCGTCGAGCGGCTCGCCGGCGACGAACAGGTGGCGCAGCGAAGAAAGGTCGTACTTCTTCAGCCAGGCCGGGTCCTGCTTCTTCAGCACCCGCGCCGCCGTCGGCGCCGTAAACATGACCGATACCCGGTATTGCTCGACCAGCTTCCACCAGATGCCGGGATCGGGACGGATCGGCAGGCCTTCGTAGACCAGCGTCGCCATCCCGGCCAGCAGCGGCGCGTACACGATGTACGAGTGCCCGACCACCCAGCCGATGTCGGACGTCGAAAAAAACGTCTCGCCCGGTTTCGCACAGTAGATCAGGTCCATGCTGGCGCGCAGTGCCACCGCGTAGCCACCGGTATCGCGCTGCACGCCCTTGGGCTGGCCGGTCGTGCCTGACGTGTACAGAATGTAGGATGGCTCGCTGGCTTCCACCCACACCACGGGCACCTGCGCATCGAGATGCCTGGTCCGCAACGCAGCCCAGTCCAGGTCGCGGCCCGGCGTGCGCGGCATGCCCGGGTCGAGCCCGCGATCGAGAATGACGACGTGTGCCGGCGGCGATTGCGCCAGACGCAGCGCCTCGTCGAGCAGGAGCTTGTAGGGAATCGGTTTGCCCGCGCGCATGCCGGCGTCCGCGGTCAGCAGGACTTTCGGCGTCGCGTCGTCGATGCGCGAGGCCAGACTGTGCGAGGCGAAGCCCCCGAACACCACCGAGTGAATCGCGCCGATGCGCACCGTCGCGAGCATCGCGAAAATCGCCTCCGGCACCATCGGCATGTAGATCAGCACGCGGTCGCCGCGCCCCACACCCAGCGCCTGCAGCATGGCCGCGACGCGGTTCACTTCCGCATGGAGCTGGCGGTAGGTGAAGGTCTCTTCGTGTCCGGTCTCGGTGGAAACGTAGATCAGGGCCGGCTGGTCCGGACGGTCCCGCAAATGGCGGTCGACGGCGTTATGACACAGGTTGGTCTCGCCGCCGACGAACCAGCGGGCAAACGGCGGGCGTCCGTAGTCGAGGACGCGGGTGAACGGCTTGTGCCATTCGATCCCCTGCGCGAGTTCTCCCCAGAAGGCCTCGGGATCGGCGATCGAGCGCCGGTGCATCGTGTGGTACGCGTTCAGTGGGTCCATCGCTCCTCCAAGGGAGTCGCGCAGCCGCTGTGGACGCGGTGTCACGACGCGATGATTCTACCCGGCGCGGGTGCGCCGGGACTCAGGCAAGGTGCGGCTCGCCGAGGTAGCGCCGGGTCTGCATTTCCGTCAGGCGGCTCGCCGTACGCGCGAACTCGGCTTTGCCATCGCCCTCGGCATAGAGATCGTCCGGCAGCGCCGCTGCCGACAGGATCAGCTTCACACGCCGGTCGTAGAACTCGTCGACCAGCCAGATGAAGCGCCGCACCTTGTCGCGGTCCTGCGGATGGAACACCGGCACGCCCGAAATCAGGATCGTATGGTAGTGGCGCGAGAGCTCGATGTAATCCGGCTTGCCGCGCGGCCCGCCGCACAGCGCCTCGAATTCAAACCACGCAACGCCGCGCGCATGCCGGCGTACCGGCACCGGGCGACCTTCGATCTCGAGCATCTCCACCGGATCGGTCTCGTGGCGCGCTACCGCCAGAAAAGCCTCTTCCATCGCCGCCTCGGCACCCGTGCCGGCGTTGGCCCCTTGCAGATGATAGGTCCCGGCCTTCTCCAGGCTCAGCAGCCGGTAGTCGACCCCGGCGTCCACGTTGATGACCTCAAGGTGGTCCTTCAGCAGCGCGATCGCCGGCAGGAACTGTGCGCGCTGCAGGCCGTTGGGGTACAGCTCGTCCGGCGCGTAGTTGGACGTGGTGACCAGCACCACCCCGTGCTCGAACAGCCCCTCCAGCAGGCGCCGCAGGAGCATGGCGTCGGTGATGTCGGAGACATGGAATTCGTCGAGGCACAGGAGGCGGGTTTCCTTGGCCACCGCCTTCGCCACCAGCGCCATCGGCTCCGCCTGCCCCTGCACCGACTGCAGGCGCGCGTGGATTTCCTGCATGAAACGGTGGTAATGGCTGCGCCGCTTGCGCACCGCCGGCGCGCAGTTGAAAAAGCTGTCCATCAGGAAGCTCTTGCCGCGGCCGACGCCGCCCCACAGGTAGAGCCCCTGAACCACGCGCTTGCGGGCGAGCAGGCGCAGCAAGGATTCGTCGAGCCGCTCCAGTGCGATCAGGTCCTCATACAGGCGCTGGAAGCACGCGAGCGCCGCCTGCTGCGCCGCATCCAGAGAAAAGCCGTGTTCCGCGGCGTGTTGCGCCGTCCACTGGGTGACGTCAGCGCTGTCCTGCGGGAGAACGAAGTGAGCGCGGGACACGGACGGGACCTGGGCGGGGAGCCGGGGCGCCTCGTCAGCCATGTCCGCGGAGCCCCCGGCGCCGTCTCAGAAGTTGAGCGTGCGCTTGTGAACGGCGAGCGCCGCCTCTTTGGTCGCTTCCGACAGCGACGGATGGGCGTGGCAGATCAGCGCGATGTCCTCGGCGCTGGCGCCGAACTCCATCGCCACCACCGCCTCCGAGATCAGTTCGGACACCATCGGCCCGATCATGTGCACGCCGAGGACATCGCGCTGATCTGCCACGCCCATCCGTCGCTGTCGGA
>CAZXNF010000207.1:2632-6646 GCA_964641785.1 uncultured Streptomycetaceae bacterium
GATCTCGGGCGAGGTGTAGATCACCCACGGCACGGTGTTGAAGTCGATATGCGGTTTCTGGCCGGCGATCCGCTCGGCCACCGCCACGCCCTCTTCCTCCGCCTTGTGCGCCAGCATGGGGCCGCGCACCACGTCGCCGACGGCCCAGACGTTGGGCAGATTGGTGCGGCAGTCCGCGTCGACGGTCACGAATCCGCGCTCGTCGAGCTTGAGGCCCACCGCTTCGGCGTTGAGTCCAAGAGTATTCGGCACACGCCCGATGGAGACGATCAGCCGGTCGAAGACCGCCTTCTGGCTCTTGCCGGCGGCATCCGCGTACTCCACCGTCACGTCCTTTTTGGCCTCGACTTTGGCGATCTTCACGCCCAACTGGATGTTGAGCCCTTGTTTGGCGAAGACCTTGGCCGCTTCTTTCGCCACCTGCTCGTCGACTGCCCCCAGGAACGCGGGGAGAGCCTCGAGGACCGTCACTTCCGCGCCCAGCCGCCGCCACACGCTGCCCATTTCCAGCCCGATGACGCCGGCGCCGATCACACCGAGCTTTTTGGGCACCTCCAGAATCGCCAGGGCGCCGCTGTTGCTCAGAATCAGCTTCTCGTCAAAAGGGGCTCCGGGCAGCGCCCGCGGGTTCGAACCGGTGGCAACGATGACGTGCTTGCCGGTCAGGGTGGCTTCGGCTTTTCCCGCCACCGTCACTTCCCAGCCGTCCGCACCCTGCTTCGCAAAGCTGCCGCGGCCGTGGAAGAACTCGACCTTGTTCTTCTTGAACAGGAACAGGATGCCGTCGTTGTTCTGCTTCACGACGACATTCTTGCGCTTTTGCATCTGCGCCACGTCCATCGCCAGGCCCTTGACCGTGATGCCGTGGTCCGCGAACGCGTGCCCGGCGTGATCGAAGTTCTCCGAGGATTGCAGCAGCGCCTTGGACGGGATGCAGCCGACGTTCGTGCAGGTACCCCCCGGGGCGGGCTTGCCGTCCGGCGTGGCCCATTCGTCGATGCAGGCGGTTTTGAAACCGAGTTGCGCGGCGCGGATGGCCGCGATGTAGCCGCCTGGACCGGCGCCGATCACGATGACATCAAATGCGGTAGCCATGATTCAACCCTTGAAATGGGCCGCCAAGGCGCCAAGACGCCAAGAAGATCAGGTCAAATCGAAGTTGGCCGCAGAGGCGAAGAAAAATCAGACCGTTTCCGTCATCTTCTTCCGGTTTTCTCTGCGACCTCTGCGGCTAATTCCTGTTTGTTCTTCTTGGCGTGCTTGGCGTCTTGGCGGCTGAACGATTTAGATGTCGAGCAGCAGCCGCGACGGGTCTTCCAGCGCTTCCTTGATCGCCACCAGCGTGAGCACGGCTTCGCGCCCGTCGACGATGCGGTGATCGTAGGACAGTGCCAGGTAATTCATCGGGCGGATCACGATCTGCCCGTTCTCGACCACCGGGCGGTCCTTGGTGGCATGCACGCCGAGGATCGCGCTCTGCGGCGGATTGATGATGGGCGTGGACAGCATGGAGCCGAACACGCCGCCGTTGGAGATTGAAAACGTCCCGCCGGTCAGGTCTTCCAGCGCCAGCTTGCCTTCCTGGGCACGCGCGCCGAAATCGGCGATCTGCTTTTCGATGTCGGGAAAGTTCATCTGGTCGCAATTGCGCAGGATGGGCACGACCAGTCCCCGCGGGCTGCCGACGGCGATGCCGATGTCGAAATAGCCGTGATACACGATGTCGTTGCCGTCGATCGAGGCGTTGACCACCGGGTATTTCTTCAGCGCGTGGACGCAGGCCTTCACGAAAAAGGACATGAAGCCCAGCTTGACGCTGTGCTCCTTCTCGAAGCGGTCCTTGTACTTGTTGCGCAGGTCGATGACCGGCTGCATGTTCACTTCGTTGAAAGTGGTCAGGATCGCGGCGGTGGACTGGGACTGCACCAGCCGCTCGGCGATGCGTGCGCGCAGGCGCGACATCGGCACGCGCTGCTCGGCGCGTTCGCCCAGCGCCGCGAGGTCGACGGCCGGTCCGGGCGCGCGCTGCGCCACGGGCGCTGCGGCCTGCTGCGCGCGGACCGCGGGAGCCGCCCCTGCCGCCATCACGTCTTCCTTGGTTACGCGCCCATCACGACCGGTTCCGGCGAGGGTGGCGGCGTTGATGCCCTTCTCCGCCGCCAGTTTCTGCGCCGCCGGCATGACCGGTGCGCCGGCCTTGGCCGGCGCAGGGGCCGCTACCTTGGTGGCAGCGGCTGCGGGTGCGGCAGGCGCTGCCGCGGCGTCCGCCGCGGGCTTGGCTTCGGTGTCGATCTGCGCGATCACTTCCGTGGCGCCTACGGTGCTGCCATCGCCTTTCACGATCTTGACGATGACCCCGGACTCCGGCGCGGGCGTTTCCAGCACGACCTTGTCGGTTTCAATATCGACGAGGTTCTCGTCGCGCTTCACAAACTCGCCAACCTTCTTGTGCCACGACACGAGCGTGGCCTCGGCCACCGACTCGGACAGCTGCGGCACTTTCACTTCAACCAGCATGGTGGACTCCGTTGCAACAGTTGCAGCATGCGCGTCACGTGACCCGCATGCCGTGGATTTCTATTGGGTGCCGTCGGCCCGCGATCCCTTGCCGACCGTCAGCGCGAGATCGACCAGTTCCTTCTGCTGCTGGTCGTGCAGGGACTTGTAGCCAGCCGCCGGCGAGGCCGACGAATCACGCCCGGCGTAGATCAGCTTCTGGTGCGGCTTCATGTGCCGCTGCAGGTAGTGCTGGATGCGGTGCCATGCCCCCTGATTGCGCGGCTCCTCCTGGCACCACACGACTTCGGCGGCGTTCTGGTAGCGCTCGATCATCGCCGTGAAGGCATCGTGCGGGAACGGATAGAGCTGGGCGATGCGCAGCAGCGGAATGTCCGCGATATTCTGGTCGCGGCGCGCCGCGCGCAGGTCGTAGAACACCTTGCCGGTGCAGAACACGACGCGCTTCACCTGGGCCGGATCGATGCTGTCGTCCCATTCCTCGTTCACCGCCCGGAAATTGTCGTCGGCGAACTCCTCCAGCGAGGACACCGACTCCTTGTGCCGCAGCAGGCTCTTGGGCGTGAACAGGATCAGCGGCTTGCGGTACGGCCGCACCATCTGGCGCCGCAGCAGGTAGTAGAGCTGCACCGGCGTCGCCGGCACGCAGACCTGCATGTTGTAGTCGGCGCACAGCTGCAGGTAGCGCTCGATGCGGCCCGACGAATGCTCCGGCCCCTGCCCTTCCTGGCCGTGCGGCAGCATCAGCACGAGTCCGCACATGCGGCCCCATTTCGCCTCGCCGCTGGCGATGAACTGGTCGATCACGACCTGCGCGCCGTTGGCGAAGTCGCCGAACTGCGCCTCCCAGATGACCAGCTCGCGCGGGCCGGAGGTTGCGTAGCCGTATTCGAAGCCCATCACGGCCTCTTCCGACAGCAGCGAATCGATGACCACGAAGTCGCCCTGCTTCTCGGCGACGTGCTGGAGCGGAATGTAGGTGCCCGAGTCCCAGCGCTCGCGGTTCTGGTCGTGCAGCACGGCGTGGCGGTGGAAGAAGGTGCCGCGGCCGCTGTCCTGCCCGGACAGGCGCACCGAATAGCCTTCCTGGAGCAGCGAAGCGAAGGCGAGATGCTCGGCCATGCCCCAGTCGAGCGGCATTTTCCCCTGCGCCATCAGGCGGCGGTCCTCGATGATCTTCTGCACCCGCGAATTGAGCTTGAAATTGTCGGGCACCGCGGTGATCTTCTCGCCCAGCGCCTTTAGCGTCGCCAATGGCAGCCGCGTATCGTCGTTCTCGTTCCACTTGGTGCCGATGTACGGCCGCCAGTCGGCTTCAAACGGCGGCTTGTAGTTGGAAAGAATCGTCTGGTTGGTGTGGTAACCGCCGTCGAGCGCCTTGCGGCAGGTCGCGATGGCGTCTTCGCCGCCGCTCTCCGGGATGACTTTCTCGTCGGCCAGCTTTTTGGCGTAGAGCGCGCGCGTGGTGGGGAGCTTGGCGATCGTCTTGTACATCAG
>CAZXNF010000208.1:0-6643 GCA_964641785.1 uncultured Streptomycetaceae bacterium
AGTCGGCACTGAAGTACCTTGCGGCGCAGGATTTTCCCGGCAACGTGCGGCAGCTCGAGAACCTGTGCCATTGGCTGACTGTCATGGCAGCGGGCGTCAACATCGAGGTCAAGGACCTGCCCGCCGAGATCCGCGCGGAAAGCCAGCCCGGCACCGAAGGCAACTGGGTGGGCGCGCTCGAACGCGAAGTCGCCGCCTCTCTGGCCCGCGGTGAAACAGGCCTGATGGATGCGATGGGCACGCAGTTCGAGAAAACCCTGATCGCGAAGGCGCTCGCCCACACCGGCGGCCGCCGCATCGAGGCCGCGCAACTGCTGGGCCTGGGCCGCAACACCCTCACGCGCAAGATTCAGGAACTGGGGCTCGACGACGCCAAGGGCTAAAAAACAGGACTGAGGTGCGCGGACTCAGGACTGAGAGGACAGGCGGGAAATCTCTTGACGCTGCAATTGAGGGCGTCACTCTCTTTGAAGTCCTCAGCCCTCAGTCTCCGAACTCCGCGATCACCGGCGCATGGTCGGAGGGGCGCTCCAGACGCCGCGGTTCGACATCGATCGCGCAGCTCCTGCACGTTGCCGCCAGCGCGCCTGACGCAAGGATGTGGTCGATGCGCAGGCCCATCTTTCGCTTGAACGCGTTCATGCGGTAATCCCACCACGAGTAGCTTCCCTCCGGCTGCTCGAACAGCCGGAAGGTGTCTTTCAGTCCCAGCGTCTCCAATCCGCGGAACGCGGCGCGTTCCGGTTCTGACACCAGCACCTGGCCTTCCCATGCGGCGGGGTCGTGCACATCGCGCGCTTCCGGCGCGATGTTGTAGTCGCCCAGCACGGCGAGCCTGGAGTGGCGCTGGAGTTCGTCCTTGAGCCAGGCCGTCACCGCGGTGAGCCAGCGCAGTTTGTATTCGTATTTGTCCGAACCTACCGACTGTCCGTTGGGCACGTACAAGCAGATCACGCGCACGCCAGCGACGGTCGCCGCCAGCACGCGCTTCTGCTCGTCGGCGAAACCGGGAATGGCCACCACCGGATCAGCGCCCGCGGTTTTCGCGAGGATGGCGACGCCGTTGTAGGTCTTCTGACCGCTGAACAGCGGCGGGTAACCCGCCGCTGTGAGGTCAGCGGCCGGAAACTTCGCATCCTCGCACTTGGTTTCCTGCAGGCACACCACGTCAGGCGCGTGGCTTGCCAGCCAGTCGAGGAGGTGCGGGAGTCGGACCTTGAGAGAGTTGACGTTCCAGGTCGCGAGTTTCATTTGCCCGCAGGGGCAGGTGCGGCAGGGGCCGGGGCGGCATCTGCGCCCGCTGCCGGCGCAGCCGGACCCTTGGCCGGCGGCTTGATCGCCGGCGCATTGCGCGGATAGCCGGCCTCGTCGAGCGCGCTGTCCCACTCGCCGGCGCTGTAGCCGGTGAGCGTGCGCAGGGTGCCGACCATCAGTAGCGGCACCCGGTCGGAACCGCCGGAGGCTTTCTTGAAGGCTTCCTGGTCTTTTTCGCCAGTGGGATCGCGCTCCGCGAAGGGCACGCCGCGCTTGCGCAGGTGGTTGCGCGCGTTATTGCAGATCTCGCCGCAATTGTTGACCCACAGCGTGACGGGGAAGGTCTTGGCGGCTACCTGGACGCTGTAGGGCGTGTCGCCGCCGCCGGAGATTTCATTGCCGCGGCCGAGTTTCTTTTCTTCCACCTTCTTCGCGTTCGGCGGCGGCGGCGTGTCGGTGTACTGGGTGCGGCCTTTTTCGTCCACCCATTTGTACAGTTGCTGCGCCGAAACGGTGGCGGCCGCCAGCATGAGGACGATCAGGATCGGTGTGCGCATGAGAACTCCTTACGGCTTAACGTCTCAAGACTCAATCTAGCATACGCGGCGCGGGTGCCGACAGATCGTCCTACGCCGTGACTGTGTCCGTCATGCCCAAATGACGCAGGAGCGCATCGATCTTCGGTTCGCGCCCGCGGAACGCCTTGAAGGACTCGAGCGCTGGCCGGCTGCCGCCCACCGCGAGGATCTCGTCGCGGAAGCGCGCGCCGGTCGCGGGATCGAGCACGCCTTGTTCCTCGAACAGGCTGAAGGCGTCGGCCGAGAGCACCTCGGCCCACTTGTAGCTGTAATAGCCCGCCGCGTAGCCGCCGGAGAAGATGTGCGAGAAGCTGTTGGCGAAGCGGTTGAAGGGCGGCGGCAACAGCACGGCTACTTCGCGCCGCACGCTCGCGAGCAGGTCAGCCACCGACTGCCGGGCAGGGTCGAAGTCGGCATGCAGCAGCATGTCGAACAGCGAGAACTCGATCTGGCGCAGCGTCTGCAGGCCACTCTGGAAATTCTTGGCGGCGATCATTTTGTCGAACAGCGTGCGCGACAGCGGCTTCTTCGTGTCGACATGCGAGGTCATCGGCTCGACCACGCGCCATTCCCAGCAGAAATTCTCCATGAACTGCGAGGGCAGTTCGACGGCGTCCCACTCCACGCCGTTGATGCCGGCGACGCCGGGGTCATCCACCCGCGTCAACAGGTGGTGAAGGCCGTGGCCGAACTCGTGGAACAGCGTGATCACGTCATCGTGCGTAAAACACGCGGGCTTGCCGCCGACGGGGCCGGAAAAGTTGCAGTTGAGGTAGGCCACGGGAATCTGCACGCCGCCCGCGGTGCGCCGCCGCGCGATGGTTTCGTCCATCCATGCACCGCCGCGCTTGGTCGGGCGCGCGTAGAGGTCCACGTAGAACTGGCCGATGACGTGGCCGCCGCCGTCCATGATTTCGTAGAAGCGGACGTCGGGGTGCCAGAGCGGCGCTTCCGCCGGCCGCAGGGTCAGGCCGTAGAGCGTTTCGATCAGCTTGAACATGCCCGGCACGACGTTCGTCTCCGGGAAGAACTGCTTCACTTCCTGCTCCGAGAAGTCGTAGCGCGAGACGCGCAGCTTCTCCGACACGTAGGCGAGGTCCCACGACTGCAGGTCGGTCAGGCCCAGCGCGCCCTTGGCGAAGTCCTTCAGTTCCGCGAGGTCACGCTCGGCATAGGGCTTCGCCTTGACGCCCAGTTCGCGCAGGAAATCGAGCACTTCGCGAGGCGTGCGCGCCATCTTCGGCGCGAGCGAAACGTCCGCGTAGCCCGCGTAGCCCAGCAGTTGCGCGAGCTCGCGGCGCAGTTGCACGATCTCCACGATCAGCGGGCCGTTGTCCCATTCGGGCTTGCCGAATTCCGCGGCGCGCGTGACGTAGGCCCGGTACACCTCTTCGCGCAGGCCGCGGTTGTCCGCGTACTGCATCACCGGCAGGTACGACGGCGCCTGCAGCGTGAATTTCCAGCCCGGCTTGCCGTCGGCCGTGGCGGCCTCGTGCGCCGCTTCCAGCGCGTCCTCCGGTAGGCCGGCGAGCATGGCCTTGTCCTCGGTGACCCAGGACCAGGCGTTGGTCGCGTCGAGCAGGTTGTCGGAAAAGCGCGACGACAGCGCGGAGAGTTTTTCGCGGATCGCGAGGAAGCGTGTTTTCTTGTCCGCCGACAGTTCGGCGCCGCCGAGGCGGAAATCCCGCAGTTCGTTCTCGACGATGCGGCGCCGGGCCGGAGTAAGTGTGGCGAACTCGGGGCTCGCGGCCAGTCGTTTGAACTTGTCGAACAGCGGCAGGTTTTGCGCGAGTTCGCTGTAGTACTGGGTGACCTTGGGCAGGTTGGTGTTGTAGGTTTCGCGCAACTCGGGGCTGTTCATCACCGAGTTGAGATGGCCGACCTGTCCCCACGCGCGGCCAAGGCGCTCGTTGGCGTCTTCCAGCGGGCGCACGAAGGCGTCCCAGGTGGGCGGCATCTGGTCGGCCAGCACGCGCGCGACCGTGTCGTGGTTTTCCGCGAGCAGTTGATCCACCGCGGGCGTGACGAATTCAGGCTTGAAATCGGCGAAGCGGGGCAGGCCGGAGAAGTCGAGCAGGGGGTTTTGCATGAGGGGCCGGGATTAGAGAATGGGGATTGGGGATTCGAAAACGATCGCACCATCGCAGATGGTGCTGAAACGGGCGATTTCCAGCTTATTTTGATTCGAAGACGACTTGGCCATCGACCAGGGTAAGGCGCACCTTGCCGGCCAGTTCGTAGCCGGTAAAGGGGGTGTTCTTGCCCTGGCTCCGGAGCGCGGCCGCTTCGATCTTCCAGTAGCGGGCGGGATCGAACACGCAGACATCGGCGCCGGCGCCGACCGCCAGCGTGCCCGCAGGCACGCCCAGGACGCGGGCGGGCTCCGCGGTGATGCGGGCGAGCGCGTTCATCAGCGGCGTGTTCGTTTCCTGTGCCCATTTCAGCGTCAGGGGCAGCAGCAGCTCGAGGCCGGTCGCCCCGACTTCGGACTCGCTGAACGGCACTTCCTTGGCGTCGTCATCGACCGGCGTGTGGTCGGAACAGATCGCGTCCACCGTGCCGTCGGCCAAGCCGGCCCGCAGGGCATCGCGATCGCGCAGGCTGCGTAACGGCGGCACCAGGTGGCAGTTGGAATCGAAGTAACCGATGTCCATCTCCGAGAGGTGCACGTGGTGCGCGGAGACGTCGCAGGTGACCGGCAGGCCCTGCGCCTTGGCCGCCTTCACCATGGCGAGCCCGTCGGCGCTGGACAGGCGGGCGAAGTGCACGCGCGCGCCGGTCTGCTGCGCGAGCAGGAGCATGGTGGAGAGGGCGACGGTCTCCGCGCACACCGGAATCGGCGGCAGGCCGAGCCGGGTGGCGACCTGGCCGTCGTGCGCCACGCCGCCGCGCGCGAGGGTGGCGTCCTGCGGCCGCAGCCAGACCGTGAAGCCGAAGGTCGAGGCGTACTGCAGCGCGCGGAACAGCGTCTGGTTGTCGGTGAGCGGCGCTTCCGCCTGCGAGAAGGCAACGCAACCGGCGTCGGTGAGTTCCGCCATCTCGGTCAGTTGCGTGCCCTTCAACTGCACGGTCAGCGCGCCGATCGGGTAGACGTGCGCCTGGTTCAGGTTGCGGGCGCGGAACTTGAGCATTTCCACCAGGCCCGGCTCGTCGAGCGGCGGGTCGGTATCCGGCGGACAGGCGAGGCTGGTGACGCCGCCGGCGATCGCGGCCGCCATCTCGGATTCCAGCGTCGCCATGTATTCGTAGCCGGGCTCGCGCAGGCGCGCGGCGAGGTCCACGAGTCCCGGACACACCACGCAGCCGGTCGCATCGATCACGCGGTTGGCCTTGAAGCCGTCGGGCGCAGCACCGACCGCGGCGATCTTCCCGGCGGCGATGTAAACGTCGCGCGGCGCATCGGTGCCGCTCGCGGGGTCGATCAGGCGGCCGCCTTTGATATGAATCTTCATGACTGCGGGGAATGGGTAATGGGTAATGGGTAATGAGTAATGAGTGATGGGCAATGAGTGATGGGCAATGAGCAGGGGATACTCGCGAATACATGGTTGGCCGGAGAGGGGTTACTCATGACTCATCGCTCATCACGGCCTCAATTCCCCGCCAGGATGCTCATGACCGCCATGCGGATGGCGATGCCGAAGGTGACCTGCGGCAGGATCACCGACTGCTTGCCGTCGGCCACGTCGGAATCGATTTCCACGCCGCGGTTCATCGGCCCCGGATGCAACACGATGGCGTCGGGCCGCGCCAGCGCGAGTTTGTCCGCGGTCAGGCCGTAGAACTTGAAGTACTCCTGCGGCGAAGGCAGCAGCGCGCCCTGCATGCGTTCGTTCTGCAGGCGCAGCATCATCACCACGTCCACGTCCTTCAGGCCCTTGGCCATGTCGTGGTACACGTGCACGCCCATCGCCTCCACGTGCGAGGGCAGCAGGGTCTTGGGTCCGACCACCCGGATTTCAGGCACGCCGAGGATGGACAGCGCGTGGATCTGCGAGCGCGCGACCCGCGAATGCAGTACGTCGCCCACGATTGCCACCCGCAAACCGGTGAAGTCTTTCTTGTAGTGGCGGATGGTGAACATGTCGAGCAGGCCCTGCGTCGGATGCGCGTGGCGCCCGTCGCCGGCGTTGATGACGTGGATTTCCTCGGCGACGTGCCGGGCGATCAGGTGCGGCGCGCCGCTCGCCGCGTGGCGCACGATGAACATGTCGGCCTGCATCGCGGCGAGGTTGGCCACCGTGTCGAGGATGCTCTCGCCCTTGGTGGCGGACGAAATGTTGATCGCGAGGTTGATCACGTCCGCGGACAGCCGCTTGGCCGCGATCTCGAACGTGGTGCGCGTGCGGGTGGACGGCTCGAAAAACAGGTTGAACACCGCCTTGCCGCGCAGCAGCGGCACCTTCTTCACCTCGCGCTGGGTGACGCCGACGAAGGACTGCGCCGTGTCGAGGATCTGCACGAGGATGGCGCGCGGCAGTCCTTCCAGCGACAGCAGGTGGTGCAGTTCGCCTTTGGCGTTCAGCTGGGGATTGTTGGAGAGAAACATGCGGGCTAGGATTTGTGCACGTGAAGGGCGAGCCGGCCACTGGCGTCGCGCGTGAGTTCCAGTGACTCGCCGGCGGCAAGGGTGACCGTAGCTGCCAGGAACTGCGGGGCGATCGGCAGTTCGCGGCCGCCGCGGTCAACGAGTGCGGCGAGCCGGATCGACTTCGGCCGGCCGTAGTCGAACAGCACGTTCATGGCGGCGCGGATCGTGCGCCCGGTGTAGAGCACGTCGTCCACCACCACCACCTCGCGGCCTTCCACGT
>CAZXNF010000209.1:0-236 GCA_964641785.1 uncultured Streptomycetaceae bacterium
GCTGTTGTTCGAGTGCCCGGCCGAGATGCCCTTGGAGACGATGGTGCTGCGCGTGTGCTTGCCGATGTGGATCATCTTGGTGCCGGTATCGGCCTGCTGGCGGTGATTCGTCAGCGCAACCGAGTAGAACTCGCCCACCGAGTGGTCGCCGATCAGCACGCAGGACGGGTATTTCCAGGTGATCGCCGAGCCGGTCTCGACCTGCGTCCAGGAGATGCGCGAACGCGCGCCCTGGC
>CAZXNF010000209.1:246-6634 GCA_964641785.1 uncultured Streptomycetaceae bacterium
GGTCACGAAGTTGTAGATGCCACCGACGCCGTTTTCGTCACCCGCATACCAGTTCTGCACGGTCGAGTACTTGATCTCGGCATCATCCAGCGCGACGAGCTCGACCACCGCCGCGTGCAACTGGTTGGTATCGAACTTGGGCGCGGTGCAACCTTCGAGGTAGGACACCGTCGCGCCTTCCTCGGCGACGATCAGCGTACGCTCGAACTGCCCCGAGTCCTGGGTGTTGATACGGAAGTAGGTGGACAGCTCCATCGGGCACTTCACGCCCTTGGGGATGAAGCAGAAGGACCCGTCGGTGAACACCGCGGAGTTCAGCGCGGCGTAATAGTTGTCGCCGGTCGGCACCACGCTCCCCATGTATTTCTTCACCAGCTCCGGGTGGTTCTGCACCGCCTCGGAAATGGAGCAGAAGATGATGCCGACTTCGGCAAGCTTCGCCTTGTAGGTGGTGGCCACCGACACGCTGTCGAAGATGACGTCCACGGCGACGCCGGCGAGCTTCGCCCGCTCGTTCATCGGCACGCCCAGCTTCTCGAAGGTCCGGAGCAGTTCCGGATCGACCTCGTCCATGGTTTTCAGCTTCTTCGGCTTGGGCGCCGAGTAGTAGCTGATGTTCTGGAAGTCGATCTTCGGGTAATGCACGTTCGGCCACTGCGGCTCTTCCATCTTGAGCCAGTGGCGGTAGGCGTCGAGACGGAAGTCGAGCAGCCACTGCGGCTCGTTCTTCTTGGTGGAAATCAGCCGGATGGTGTCTTCGGAGAGGCCCTTCGCCACCGTCTCGGACTCGATGTCCGTGACGAAACCAGCCGTGTAGGGCTGGTTGACAAGGTTCTGGATGACGGCGCTCATGGTTCGCTTCGCGAGGGGATTGGAGATTTGGGTTTGGGGATTAGAGAGCATTGGGCGCAATGGCGCCCGACTTTGATTTCAAATCTCAAATCCCGAATCCCCAATCACGCCTTCTCTCTCACGCTGAAGCTCTCGCCGCAGCCGCAGGTGGCGTCCACGTTGGGGTTGTCGATCTTGTAGATCTGCTTCAGGCCTTCCTTTACGAAGTCCACGGTCGAACCGTCGAGGAACGCCAGCGATTCGGGATCGACGACCACTTTAGCGCCGTGCGCGTCGAACACGCGGTCATCGGCCTTCAGTTCGTCGGCGAAATCCCAGGTATAGCCCCAGCCCGAGCAGCCGACCTTCTTCACGCCGACGCGCAGGCCGACGCCCTTGCCGCGCTTCGCGAGCTGCGTTTGCACCTGGTTCGCCGCGTTTTCCGTCACTTTGATCATCATCGCTTCACCTTCTTTCATCTCTCGTCTCTCGTCTCTCGTCTCTCGCGCGGTCAAGCCGTCATCGCGGTCAGCGCGCGCAAGCGCGCCGCCACCGCCTTGGCCGCTGCCACGAAGGCATCGACCTGCAGCGCCGTCGTGTCCTTGCCGAGCGACACGCGCACCGCACCCCGCGCCTGCGCCGGGTCCACGCCCATTGCCAGCAGCGTCGCCGAGGGTTCCGGATTCGCGCTGGAACACGCCGCGCCACTCGCCACGCCGAAGCCGGTCTTGTCGAGCTCGACGATCAGGGTCTCCCCTTCGATCCCGTCGAGTGCGAAGTAGGTGGTGTTCGGCAGGCGCGGCGCATGCTCGGCGTAGATCACCGCATCGAGCGCGTGCAGGCCTTTTTCCATGCGCGCGCGCAGTTCTTCAAGCTGCAGCGCCAGATCCGCGAATCGTTCCTGCGCGAGTTCGCAGGCGAGGCCGAAACCCACGATGCCCGGCACGTTCTCGGTGCCCGAGCGATGGCCGTGCTCGTGGCCCCCGCCGGACAACAGCGGCTTCAGCGACAAGCGCTTGTCGAGGATCAGGGCCCCGGCGCCTTTCGGGCCGTAGAGCTTGTGAGCTGACAGTGTCATCGCGTGCACGTTGAGCGCTTCAAAGGAGACCGGAATCTTGCCCAGCGCCTGCACCGCGTCCGTATGCATCCAGGCCTTCGCCGCGCGGGCTTGTTCCCCAATCGCGGCGACGGGCTGGATCGCGCCGGTTTCGTTGTTGGCCAGCATCACCGACACGAGGCCGGTCGGTTCCGCCAACGCGGCGGCCACGTCGGCCAGATCGGTCACGCCGTCGGCCGTCACTTTCAGCTTGCGCACCTTCCAGCCGGCGCGTGCGAGTTCCTGCGCGGGCCTGGCCACGCAGGGATGCTCGATGGCACTGACGGCGATCTGGGTAGGCTTCAACATCGCTGCCGCGCCCTTCACGAACAGGTTGTTCGCCTCGGTGCCGCCGCTGGTGAACACCACCTGCACCGGCTGCACGCCCACCAGCGCCGCCACCTGTTCGCGCGCGACATCAACGGCGCGGCGCGCCACGGTGCCCATCTCGTGGCGGCTGGACGCGTTGCCGTACTGCTCGCGCAGGAAGGGCAGCATGGCGTCCAGCACCCGCGGATCGAGCGGGGTGGTCGCGTTGTGATCGAGGTAGGTGAACGACATGAAGGCCGTCGGGTCTGCGTTCCGTGCGTGGCCGGTCAGACCAACGGCGCGGGCGCGCGCCCCGGCTGCGTCGGCCGCATGTCCTGGATCGTCGTGACGCCCGACGGCTTGGAGCGCTGCTCTTCCACGAGTTGCTTGAGCGTCACCGCACCGAGGTAGCTGAAGATGTGCTCGTTCAGACGGGCCCACAGGTCGTGGGTCAGGCATTTTCCGTCGTCGCGGCAGTTCTCCTTGCCGCCGCATTGCGTGGCGTCGATGGGTTCGTCCACCGCGAGAATGATGTCCGCCACGGCCATCTCGCCCAAGTCCCGGGCCAGCCGGTAGCCGCCGCCGGGCCCGCGCACGCTGGTCACCAGCGCGTGCCGGCGCAGCTTGCCGAACAGTTGCTCCAGGTAGGACAGCGAAATCTTCTGACGCTGGCTGATTTCAGCCAGCGTGACGGGCTCCCGGCCCCCGTACAAGGCCAGATCCATCATAGCAGTGACGGCAAAACGTCCCTTGGTGGTCAGGCGCATAAAACCTCCATTTCACGCTTTAAATCATGCAGTTATTGACTGTTGATTAGAGAGTGATGAATACACTTCGGAATTAGTCAAGTATAGGGATCCCGACTAACTTAGTCAACCATTCGGTTCAGCGAGTTCCCGTCGAACCGATCCTTGTCCGCGCAGGCGGATTCCGGGAGCGCGCCGGATTGCTTGAGATGCGCGATCAGCTCATCGAGACGCTTGTCCGCGGCCACGCCATGGTCGATGAGCTCGTGGATCACCTTCACCACCGGGTCTTTGTCCTGCCCCGACAGCGCGTAGGCGGAGAAACGCGCGTGCGCCTGATCATCGGACTGCGGAATGATGCGGGCCGGAATGCCGACGGCGGTGGCGCCGGGCGGCACGTCCTTCACCACCACCGCGTTCGAGCCCACGCGCGCGCCCTGCCCGACCGTCACGGGCCCGAGGATCTTGGCGCCGGCGCCAACCACCACCTGGTCCGCGAGCGTGGGATGGCGCTTGCCCTTGGCCCAGGAGGTGCCACCGAGCGTCACGCCGTGATACAGCGTGCAGTCGTCGCCGATCTCGGCGGTCTCGCCGATCACGACGCCCATGCCGTGGTCGATGAAGAACCGGCGGCCGATCTGCGCGCCGGGATGGATCTCGATGCCGGTCAGCCAGCGCCCGAGGTGTGACACGAAGCGCGCGAGCCACTTGAAACGCGCCGTCCACAGGGCGTGCGCGAAACGGTGCACCAGTCGCGCGTGGAACCCGGGATAGCAGGTGATGACTTCCCAGGTGTTGCGGGCGGCGGGATCGCGTTCGAAGACGACCGCGATGTCTTCTTTCAGATGCGCAAACATCGTCGCTAGGGAGATCGGGTGGCGGCAGGGCCGCGCAGACTACGATGGCCGAGTAAAACAATCAACTGAGGCATCGCGACCGAAACAAAATAACGAGAGACGACAGGCGAAAGAGGTTAGAAGTAAATACACGGTCCAGCACCACGATTTTTCCTCTCTCGTCTGTCGTCTTTCATCTCGCGTCTTTCGACTTTCGCATCTCCTCGGCCTGGCGGCGCGCCGCTTCCAGGATGCCGCGCAGGATGTTGACCTCCTCGCCTTCCAGGTTGGCCCGCGCCACCAGGCGCCGCAGCCGCGGCAACAGCCGCTTGGGATTGGCCGGATCGAAATAGCCGATCGCGATCAGGGTCGCTTCCGCATGCGCGAGCAATCCCTCGAGTTCCGTGAGCGACGCCGGCGCGAACTCCGCCGGCAGGTCGGGCAGGCTCGCGCCCGCCGCCACCCGCGCTTCGTAACAGAAGACCTGCACCGCGGCGGCCAGGTTGAGCGAACTGTAGCCGGGGTCGGCGGGAATCATCGCGAAGAGCTGGCAGCGGGCCGCTTCCTCCCGCGACAGCCCCGAGGTCTCGTTGCCGAACACCAGCGCGACCCGCCCGGCAGCCGCCGACGCCACCGCGCGCACCCCGGCTTCGCGCACGCTCACGAATTCGTGCCGCAGTTCGCGCCGGCGCGCGGAGGCCGCAATGGCCAGCACGCAGCCCTCCAGCGCCGCATCCAGCGTGGCCACCACGCGCGCCGCTGCCAGCACGTCGGTCGCGCCAGCCGCACGCGCTTCGGCCTCGGGGTGCGGGAACGTGCGCGGGGACACCAGCACCAGGTCGGTCAAGCCCATCGTCTTCATCGCCCGCGCGGCCGCGCCGATATTGCCCGGGTGGCTGGTCTGGGTGAGCACCACGCGGAGGTTTTGGAGGCGGCTGTCGTTTTGCCCGTTCTGCACTAGAATCGCGCCCTTCCGGAACGGTCGTGAATACACGCAGGCATCGATCGTTCCCTGCTCTTTAAGCGGTATCCCGACTCTCGCATTTTGAATCCTGCTGAGGAATTGCCATGCATCCGATGTTGACCATTGCCGTGAAGGCGGCGCGCCGTGCCGGTAGCGTCATCAATCGCGCCGCGCAGAACCTCGACATCGTGAAACCGACGGAAAAAGGTGTGAACGATTTCGTGTCGGAAGTGGACCGCGCCGCCGAAGCCGCGATCATTCGCGTGCTGCATGAAGCATACCCCAGCCATGCGATCCTGGCGGAAGAGTCTGGCGCCTCCGACCACGCCGGCGCGGACAAATCCGAATACCGCTGGATCATCGACCCGCTCGACGGCACCACCAACTTCCTGCACGGCTTCCCGCAGTACGCCGTGTCCATCGCTCTGGAGCACCGCGGCGTGCTCGCCCAGGGCGTGATCTACGATCCGGTGAAGAACGACCTCTTCACGGCGACGCGCGGGCGCGGCGCTTACCTGAACGACCGCCGCATCCGCGTATCCAAGCGCACGCAACTGAAAGGCTGCCTGATCGGCACCGGCTTCCCGTTCAAGGAGTTCACGCACGTGGACCCCTACCTCGCGATGTTCAAAACGCTGACGCAGGAAACGGCCGGCATCCGGCGCGCGGGCTCCGCGGCGCTCGACCTCGCGTACGTAGCGGCGGGCTTCCTCGATGGTTTCTGGGAATTCGGCCTCGCCCGCTGGGACATCGCTGCCGGCGCGCTCATGATCATCGAGGCCGGCGGCCATATCGGCGATCTCGAAGGCAAGGACGGCCATCTCGACTCCGGCAACGTCGTCGCCGCGACGCCGAAGGTGTTTCCGGAACTGCTGGCGGCCCTCCAGCCGCACCTGACGCCGGCGCTGAAATCCAAAGCCGCGTAAGGCTGCATCGCCCTCCGTCCGGCACTCTGCACTACGAGGCCGCTCGTCTAATTCCCGCCTTGAAACCCGCAGCGCCACCGCCTTCAGCCCCTCATTCGCCGGCCACACGCCGATGATGCAGCAGCGTTTGTGCCGAGTGAAAATATCATCACTTTCCACAGACGTTTCGCAATGCGTTTCGCAGGTCGGCCGGGCTAGGCGTTCAATGTCGTTCCGCTTGAACGCAGTCGCACGGGCGTGGTTCAGGCCAGAACCTTCAATCCGTGCTTTTGGACCACCGCCAGAAGCTTAAGCGCCATGCCGCTGGGACGCTTTGCCCCCGACTCCCATTTCTGGATAGTCGATTCGCTGGTATTCAGGTAATGGGCAAACACGGGTTGGCTCACCTGATTGCGTTCACGAATGCTTTTGATCTGCCGCGGCTTGATGTCCGGTGGAACCGACAGGCAAGATTCGTCGAACTGGCGCAGCGTGGTCTTGCCAATGGCGCCGACCTTGAACAAGGCCCCTGCCGAAGAATGAATCGCCGCAAAAGCATCGCTCTTGAATTTCTGTTTAGTCTGCATGGCATATCTCCCTCAGATCCGTGTCTTGCAATAGTTGCTCAACTTGCTTGTCGGTCATCCCGGCATAGGCTTTGGCCAGTGCGCGAAAGCCGGCCAATTCATCCTCGGCGATGT
>CAZXNF010000210.1:0-3039 GCA_964641785.1 uncultured Streptomycetaceae bacterium
AACACCGAAACCGAAACTGCGATGGTCCTTGCAGCGCTGCGCGACACCCGCTCTAACCTCCAGAGAGCGGCCATCATACACACGGTCGCGCCGCCGCGGAACGTTTCGACGCGCGCAAACCTCAACCCGCGCCGGTGATGCTATATTTTGGCCCTCCCCCGTATCTCCCAGCAGGAATTTCCCATGGCGCTCGACCTCCTCATCAAGAACGGCACCCTCGTGGACGGCACCGGCGCCCCGCGCCGGCGGGCGGATGTCGGCATCAAGGATGGCGCCATCGTCGAAGTCGGCGCCGTCAAGGATGCCGCGCGCGAGACCGTGGACGCCGACGGTCTCATCGTGTGCCCCGGCTTCGTCGATCCGCATACGCACTACGACGCGCAGATCACCTGGGATCCCCTGCTCAACAGCTCCTCCGAGCACGGCGTAACCAGCGTGGTGATGGGCAATTGCGGCGTCGGCGTCGCGCCCTGCCGCCCGACGGACCACGACCGCGTAATCGAGGACCTCATCAACGTGGAAGGCATGTCGAAGTCGGTACTCGAACAGGGCATCCAGTGGCAGTGGGACAGCTTCACCGACTACCTCGACATGGCCGGGCGCCAGGATTGCGCACTCAATCGCACTTTTCTGGTGCCGCTGTCGCCGCTGCGCACCTATGTCATGGGCGGCGACGCCAGCGACCGCGGCGCCACGCCGGAAGAAACGCAGGTCATCGCGGGGCTGCTGCGGACCGCCATGGACGCCGGCGCCTCGGGCTTCAGCTCCTCCAACAACCGCTCGCAGATCGGCTACCAGGGCAAGCCCTTCGCCGCCCGCCTGACCAGCCGCGACGAATACACCGCCTACTGCAGCGTGCTGAAGCAGGCGGGCCGCGGCGTGGTCCAGATCGCCGTGACCAACCGCTTCGCGACGCTGGCGGACGACGAATACGAACTGCTCGACCACCTGCTCACCCAGAGCGGCCGCAAGGTGACGTGGATTTCCCTGCTGAACGACCCCGCCAAGGCCAACGGCTGCCGCGACGTGCTCGACAAGGCCGCCCCGCTGCTGGCGCGCGGCTGCGCGCCGCAGATGCTGATCCGGCCCATGCTCCGCGAGTTCACGCTCATCAAGCCCTACCCCTTCATGGAACTGCAGTCGGCGGGCCGCGTGTTCAACCAGACCGTGGAAGAACAGAAGAAGATTTACGCCGACCAGGCGTTCCGGGCGGCGATCAAGGCCGAACTCGCCGAGGGCCGCCGCTTCACCGGCCAGCCACCCAAGACGATCATCTGCAAGGTCGGCAATCCGGCGCTGCGCGGCTACGAGATGCGCACGGTCGGTGAAGTCGCCGCGGAACGCAACAAGGATCCGCTCGACACGATGCTCGACATTTCCATCGAGGACAACCTGGAGACGCTGTTCGCCTACGAACGCGGCAACAGCGACCGCAAGCAGATCGCCGACATGCTGCGCGACCCGCGCACCATGATCGGGCTCGCCGACGGCGGCGCGCACGTGGACATGCTGTATGAGGCGGGCTACCCGACCTTCCTGCTCTCGCACTGGGTGCGCGAGCAGCAGGCGCTGACGCTGGAACACGCGATCCAGCGCATCACCTCGGAGCCCGCGGACTTCTTCGGCCTGCGGGACCGCGGCCGCATCGCCCCCGGTCAGGGCGCGGACGTCGTCCTGTTCGACGCCGACACCATCGGTTCGCCGGAGCGCGGCGCCTTCATCTACGATCTGCCGACCGGCGCCGGCCGCCTGCACGCCAAGGCACAGGGCATCGCGCGCGTCGTCGTCAACGGTCGCACGCTGTACCGCGACGGCCAGCCCACCGGCGAACGCACGGGCAAGATCCTCACTTCCTCCTAACCAAGCCCCTCACCCGAAAGACCACGATGAATTACGACGTACTGATCAAGAATGGCCTCCTGGTCGACGGCACCGGCGCGCCGGGCCACGCCGCCGACCTCGCCGTCAAGGACGGCCGCATCCTGGAGATCGGCAAGCCCAAGGGCGAAGCCGCGCAGACCATCGACGCCGCCGGCCAGGTTGTGTGCCCCGGCTTCATTGACCCGCATACGCACTACGATCCGCAGATCAGCTGGGACCGCCTGCTCGAGAGCTCGTCCGAGCACGGCATCACCACCGTGGTGCTCGGCAACTGCGGCGTTGGCGTCGCGCCGTGCCGCCCCGAACACCATGACCTGCTGTGCCAGGACCTGATCACGGTCGAGGGCATGGAAGCCGAAGTGCTGAAGGCCGGCATCCAGTGGGACTGGGAGACCTTCCCGGAATACATGGACGCCGCCGAGAAGCGGGGCACCGGGCCCAACCTCGCTTTCCTCGTACCGCTGGCCCCGGCGCGCACCTACGTGCTGGGCCTCGAAGGCCCGGACCGCGCCGCGACGGCGGATGAAACCAATGCCATCACCCGCCTGCTGACCGAAGCGGTGGACGCCGGCGCCTGGGGCTGGTCCACCACCGCCATCCGCTCCCACGTCGGCTTTCACGGCAAACCGTTGTCCGCGCGCGCCGCCAGCCGCGAGGAACTCGCCGCCTACGCCCAGGTGCTCAAGAAATCCAAGCGCGGCATCATCGAGCTCGCGCTGACCAAGCGTTTCGCCAATCTCGACGAAGACGAAATGGAGCTCCTGGGTTTCCTGCTCGATCACAGCGAGCGCCCGGTGACCTGGCTGTCGCTGCACAACCTGACCGAGAAGCCAGACGCGGTGCCGGAAATCCTCGCCAAGGCCGACCACCTCATCCGCCGGCGTGGCCTGCCGCAAATCCTGACCCGGCCACTGATCGCCGAACTCACGCTGAAGTCCCCGTTCCAGTTCACAGAGGTCGTTGCGGCCAAGGGCATCTTCAATCAACCCGTCGCCAAACAGATGGCGTTGTACGGCGATCGCGCCTTCCGTGACGCCTTCCGCGAGGAACTGAAGCTCGGCCGCAAGTTCACCAACCAGGCGCAGAACGTCGGCGTGTTCAAGGTCGCCGATCCGAAGAACCAGGCCTACGAAGGCCGGACCATCGGCGAGATCGCCG
>CAZXNF010000210.1:3049-6594 GCA_964641785.1 uncultured Streptomycetaceae bacterium
CTCGAAACCAAGTTCATCCTGCCGCGCGCCAACACCAACCGCGAGCGCATCCCCGAGCTGCTGCGCGAATCCGACCGCACGCTGATCGGGCTGTCCGACGGCGGCGCGCATGTCGACATGTTCTGCGAGGCCGGCTACACCACCTACCTGCTGGGCCACTGGGTGCGCGAAAAGAAAGCGCTGACGCTGGAGCACGCAGTCAAGCGCATGACCTCCGAGCCGGCGGACTTCCTGGGCATCACCGACCGCGGCCGGCTCAAGCCGGGCCTCGCGGCGGACATCGTGGTGTTCGACCCGGCCACGGTGAACTCGCCCACGCGCGGCAGCATGGTCTACGACCTGCCGGCCGGCGGCGGCCGCCTGGTGGCTAAGGCCACGGGCGTTTCGAAGGTCATCGTCAACGGCAAACCGCTGTTCGACCGGGGCGCGCATACCGGCGCCTTTCCCGGGCGCGTGCTGCGGTCGCACGCCTGACAACGCTTTGGAGCAATCAGTCCACTCGAGGATCGAGATTGCCTCGTGAACTCGGCTCTTGATTGAAGATACGCTTCGCCCCAGTAACAAGCAGATGGCGACAGACAAACTAGCCGTGACCGTGCGCGGCGGCATCGAGCATCGCATCGTGCTGCTGCGTGGCCAGCGCGTGATTATTGATACCGACTTGGCTGATCTTTACGGCGTGGAAACCCGCATATTGATACAAGCAGTGAAGCGCAACCGGGGCCGCTTTCCCGACGACTTTATGTTTCAGCTTGAAAATCAAGACCTTGTGGCTTTGAGATCACAAATTGTGATGTCAAATCCGGGCCGTGGTGGGCGTCGCTACAACCCATACGCATTCACCGAGCACGGCACCATCATGGCCGCCACCGTGCTCAACAGTGCGCGTGCTGTCGAGATGAGCGTCTATGTCGTGCGCACTTTCGTGCGCATGCGCGAGGTACTCGCCACCCACAAGGAACTGGCTGGCAAACTTGCCCTCCTGGAGAAGCAGACCGCAGCGCTCGCGCTCAAGCACGATCTACTTGCGTCCAGTACCCGCGCGCAGTTCAAGGCGGTGATCGACGCGCTCCGCGACTTGATGCAGCGCCAGAGCCGAAGCGCCGACCCATCGGTTTCGTTCATCCGAAAGAGAAGTAACTGAATGACGGCCATCACAGCGAAGCCCCAGACCGGTTTTGAAGGTTGCGTAACGCTCCCTGAACAACCTCAGTCGACCCGCGCGCCCGTCGCCTTGACCACCTTGGCCCATTTGGCAATCTCGGCGCGGACGTGAGCATCGAACGCGGCCGGCGTGCTGACGACGAGTTCCGCGCCCTGACTCGCGAAGCGCGCCTCGCTGTCGGGCGTCTTGAGGCCCTTGGCGATTTCGGCGTGCAAGCGCGCGACCGTAGCCGGCGGTGTCTTCCCCGGGACCATCACGCCATACCAGGCAATGACCTCGTAGCCCGGCAGGCCGGACTCAGCGATGGTCGGCAGGTCCGGCGCAAACGACGTGCGCTTCGCGCTCGCGACGCCCAGCGCCCGCAGCTTGCCGGCCTTCACCTGCGGCTGTGCGGAATAGAGGCTGGTGAACAGCAGCGACACCTGCCCGCCCAGCAGGTCATTCATCGCCTGGCCGCCGCCTTTGTAGGGCACGTGCACCACATCGATGCCGGCGTTGGTCTTCAGGAGTTCCATCGCGAGATGCGCCGTCGATCCGCTGCCGCCCGACGCGTAGTTGAGCTGGCCGGGCCGTGCCTTGGCCAAGGCGATCAATTCCCTGACATTCGTCGCCGGTACGCCCGGGTAGGCCACCAGCACGTTGGAGAGAAAGGCCACCAGCGTCACGCCCGCGAAATCGCGCTGTGGATCAAAGGGCAACTGGCGGTAGAGGCTGGCGTTGATGGCATGCGCGGCGCCGGCCATGAGCAGCGTGTAGCCGTCAGGCACGGCTTTTGCAACCACCTCCGTGCCCAAGACCCCGCCCGCACCCGCCCGATTGTCGACGACCACCGGCTGGCCCACGCCTTCCGCCAGCTTTTGCCCGACGATGCGGGCGAGCGCATCCGTCGCGGCGCCCGGCGGGAAAGGCACGACAAGGCGGATCGGACGCGCGGGATAATTCTGCGCCAGCACCGGAAACGACAAGAGCACGAGCACGGCACAAGCCAGACCTGCCGAAATGCGAGAACATAGAGACATGTGGGATACGGATAGGGATTCTGACAAGAACGTGTCGCGAAAGCGCGCCCTCACCCTCGGTCCCTCTCCCCAAGGGAGAGGGAGGACCTCCCTTCTCCCCCGGGGAGAAGGGCTGGGGATGAGGGCGCGCTTTCGCGACGCCTTTTTTAAGAAAACTTTTGCAGAAAGTTCAATGATAACCCGTGCAAACTTACCATTTTCCGGAGTGGCCATGCCAATGATCAGCCCCCTTCTTTCCCGCCGTCGCTTCCTCGGCGGGGTGTGCGCCGCCTTCGCGGCCACGCTCCCGGCCCACGGCGCGGAAACCTGGAAACCCGACGGCAAGAACATCGAGCTGATCATTGCCGCGACGCCCGGCGGCGGCTACGACAACCTGGCGCGCCCGCTGCAGAAAATCCTGATCGAACGCAAGCTGGTCGATCCCGCCAACGTGCTGGCGATCTACAAGCCCGGCGCCGGCGGCGCCATCGGCTGGAACTACATCAACCAGCGGCCCAACGACGGCCACACGCTGTCGATCATCTCCGGCACCATCCTCGGCGCCAACATCATGGGCCAGATGGAAACCAAGTACACCGACTTCACCACACTGCCGATGATGTTCAACGAATACGTCGGCATCCACGTCCGGCCGGATTCGCCGATCAAGAACGGCAACGACCTGATCGAGCGGCTGCGCAAGGACCCGACCTCGCTTTCCATGACGCCCGGTACGAGCCTGGGCACCCTGCCCCACGTCGCCTTCGCGCTGGTGCTGAAAAAGGCCGGCTTCAAGAGCGAAGACATCCGCAAGGTCACGGTCGTCGCCTTCAAGTCCACCGGCGAGGCAGCCATCGCGGTCGCCGGCGGCCATGTCGACATCCTCGCTACACGGCCCTCCAACGTCGCCGAGCTCGTCAAGGCCGGCCGGCTGCGGACGCTCGCCGTCACCGCGCCCGCGCGCATGGCGGGGGTCCCCGACGTGCCGACGTGGAAAGAACTCGGCATCGACGCCATCTACGGCAACTGGTTCGGCATGATCGGGCCGCGTAACATGACGCCGGCGCAGGTGGCGTACTGGGATGACACCTTTCTGAAACTGACCCGTACCGACGAATGGAAACGCGAAGTCGAGCGCAACCAGTGGACCGATTTCTACATGACCAGCGCGCAATCGCGGCGTTTCCTCGACCAGCAGAACGAGGAACTGCGCGTGCTCATGACCGACATCGGGCTGGCCAAATGAAGCGCCGCCAGCTCGCCCTGTTCCCGGCGCTGCTGCTCGCAGCGGGTACGGCGTGGGGACAGGCCTATCCCCGCAAGACCGTCAGCATCATGGTGCCCTTCTCGCCGGGCGCCGCCACCGACATCCTCGCCCGCGC
>CAZXNF010000211.1:0-6555 GCA_964641785.1 uncultured Streptomycetaceae bacterium
GCGCGGCAAAGTTGCTGCCGTAGAACATGAGCCCTGCGTTCGGATCGGACTGGACGTAGATCGTGGTGTTGAAGTTGGTCTGCGCGGCGATGCCGTCCGACACGTCGCCGTCGCTATTGGGGTCGGGGATGCGGATACCAATGGCCGAGCGGGTAACCAGCACCTGCCCGTTCTGGAAGTTGGAGGCATTGATGCAGGGCAGCGTGGCGTTGACATTGAGCGTGGTGAGGTCGAAGCCGGTCAGCGGCTGGGTCAGATTGAGCGCCCAGTTGGCGAGGCCGCAGTCGGTGGCGTCCATCGCGACGCCCTGGTTGACGATGTTGTTGGCGTCCAGCACGTAGCCGAAAAAACCCGCGTGACGCACGGAATCGCCGATGTAGCGCAGGCCGACGGTGGCGTTCTCCTGCATGCGGGCAAAGTCGTCCTGCACCTTGAAGGCCTGGGACGAGGTGGTGAACATCGAGAACAGGCCCACGGTCAGCAGCAGGCCGATGGTGAGCGCCACCATCATCTCGACCAATGACAGGCCGAGCGAGCGGAGGCGGGAAAGGGAGCGGGGAGCGTGGGTCATGGCGGGGTCAGCAGGGGTTGGAGATCAGCACGTCCAGCGAGACCAGCCTTCGGCGCGCTGCCGAGCCGTAGAGGCCGTTGCCGCACACCGAGAGCGTCGGCGCGACCGTGTCTTCGTTACCCTGCCAGGCGACGTTGACACGGTAAATCAGGTTCGAGAAGCCCGCTGGATTGGGGCAGGCAGCAACGGTGTTCGCGAGTTCGATGCAGCCCACGGCGTTGACGATGCCGCCGATCGAGGCGCCACCGACGACCTGCTTTTCGGTGTAGCCGGTCAGGAGACCGTCCCACATCGCCAGATCGTAGGTGGCGAGGTTCGCCGTACTGCAGGCGGAGCCACCGCCGCAGTCGGTAATGGTGCCGAGCAGGAGATCGTTGTAGAAACTGCCGGTGCCGCCCAGCGGGGTTGCCACGGGCGCGCCATCGGCGTAGTTCTGCGCCATGGCACGGTTGGTCCGGATGCGCTCCGCCATGTCGTTGGCCAGCGAAAGCGCCTGCTGCCGCTGGTAGGCTTCGAAGGAGGCCCGCTGGCCCTTGGCCATCAGACCGGCGATGCCCAGCAGTCCGAAGGTCAGGATCACCAGCGTCACCAGCACTTCGATGAGCGTGAAGCCGTGCGGCGCGGCGGACGGAGCAGGCGGGCGGGGGGTCAGCATGGCGGCGCGCTGGCATTCATTTTTACGTTGGTCACGCGGCCGGACACGGTAAACAGCAGGGCGCGCATTTTGTTGTTGGCGATAACGGTGTCGCCGAGTTCGTCCACCACGTAGATGCCGTCGGTGCTGGCGCCGGCGGTGGTCCGCACGATGCGGCCGTCAGGCCGGAAAATGATGTTAGTACCGAGTTCGGCGACCGTCGAACACACGCGTAGCCGGCCTTCGAGGCCGATATTGGTCAGCAGAATCTCGTTGGCATCAAAAGTGGCGTTGCCGTTGAGGTCCACGAAGACCCGCCAGCCGTCCTTCCAGTCCGTGCCGGTGCGCTGGATGTAGACGCGCCGGCTGTTCTCGATGGCTTTCGCACGGGCGAAGGTAATGTCGGTCATGAGGTCCGAGGCCGCGCCACGCACGCGCTGATCGACCAGCAGTTCCTGCAGGGCGGGCATGCCGATCCCGAGCATCACTGCGGCGATCGTCATCACCACCATCACTTCGATGAGGGTGAAGCCGCGCAGGCGTGCGCGGGGGGGCGGCGATGTTACAGCGGCTTGCAACTCTGCTCCTCCCACCGGCAGTCGGCGCCGGGACCCGCTTCGAACGTGAGGTTGCCGTTGGTTTCGCGCCATTTGCGCAGCTGATTGTCGAGCACCAGCACGCCGTCGCCGTCCGCCAGGCTGCCGGCGATCGGGGAGAGTGAGATGAGGTAACCGACCGGCGGCCCGGCCACCAAGGCGACCACCGGGTTCTGGTAATACTTGGCGGCAGGCGAGTTGGCGAAATCGAGATTGAGGGAGCCGGCGGTTCCGGGGGGACCCCAGAGCGTCGTGTACGCGCGCTGATCCAGGAAAAACTGTTCCTCTTTCTGCGCGATATCGAGCATGAACTGCTGGCCGGCGGCGCGCGCACCGCGGCGGATGTGGTCGCGGTAGGACGGGATGGCGATGGCCGCGAGGATCGAGACGATCACCAGCACGATCATGATCTCGATCAGCGTGAGCCCGTGCTGCAGGCTGGGGGTTCGTTGGTGGAAATGCAGTTGGCGCATGGCCGGGTACTCCTTGATGTGCGGCATGGTAGTGATGCCGGTGGGTGGACTCTACTCAATCCCGATGGGCGGTCGGCGTCCGGGAATGAACGGAACCACCGGATTTTCCTCGGCTTTTCGGGTCGTGTGAACGGGGACTTAAGTCACGCCAGCAGTCCCGTACTCGCAGGAAAATCTTAGCACTCGACGCCGACCCGCTTCGTGATCGGCCCGATCCCGGTGCGAGGTGAGGATGGGGCTAGGGGAAGCCGGTCGCGCGACCCTGCAGGGCGTTCGCAGTCGGGTAGAGGTTAGACAGAGTCCAAACCCTCGCCTAGAATCAAATTGCCATGGCGCCGAAATATAAACGCAAGGAAATCCCGGAAGTTCTTCGCAATCATGGGATTACACCAACGCATCAGCGGATCGAGATCGCCGCCGCGCTGTATAGCCGCATGGAACATCTGTCGGCCGAGCAGATCCTGGCGCTCGTCAACGAGCACGCGGCCGAGACCTCGAAGGCCACGGTCTATAACACCCTGAAATTGTTCGTTGCGAAGAGGCTGGTGCGCGAAGTGATCGTGAATCCCGGCAAAACGTTCTACGACCCGAATCCGGAGCCGCACCACCACCTGTATCACCTCGATACCGGCTGCTTGACGGATATCCCGGCGGACAGCGTTTCCATCAGCGGCCTGCCGCCGCTGCCGCCCGGGCTGAAGACCGAAGGCGTGGATGTGATCGTGCGCGTCAGGGCCGCACGCGCCAGCGGGGGCTGACCGCCCCGCGGCCTGATACAATCGCGCGCTCGAAATTTCCCGTCCGCCGCTGTAGCTCAGTTGGTAGAGCAGCGCATTCGTAATGCGAAGGTCGCCAGTTCGAATCCGGCCAGCGGCACCAGTGATTTCCAGCCTGCCGCGCTCAGGCTTGGGCGCGGCGCGAGCCGTGCAGGTTGGTTAGGCCGCTGCCCGCGAGCGGGTGAGCCGCAGGATCGCCGCGAGGCAGCGGTCCATGTCCTCTTCGTTGTTGTAGAACGACGCCGACACCCGCAGCGCGTCGTCTTTCACGTTGACCACGATGTTCTCGGCGTGCAGCGCCCGGCGCAGGCCCTCGGGGTCGTTTACGCCCAGGCTGACGATTTGCGCGCGCTCGTTCCAGGCCGCTGGCGTTAGCACCGGAATGCCCGCGCGCTGCGCACCTTCCATGAAACGGGTGGTCAGCGTCTGGATGCGGGCTTCGATGTGGTCGAGGCCGATGGCGCGCAGGAATGCGCCGGTTGCGGCCAGCACGCGCAGGCCGAGGAAGCTGAGATTGCCGCCTTCCAGCCGGTGCGCATCGTGCACATAGTCGAACTGGCGGTTCTCCTGGGCGCCGACGGCGGACAGGGGTTTGATGAACGGGGTCTTCAGTTGCGGGATCAGGGCCTCGCGCACCCACACGAGCCCGGTGCCGGTCAGTCCCAGCAGATGCTTGTGCCCACCGAGTGCGATCACGTCGGCGCCCAGACTGTCGAACCTCTGGTTGAGGATGCCCGCGCCCTGCACGCCGTCCACTACGAGGCGGATGTCGCGCTCGCGGCACAACTGGCCCAGCGCCGGCAGGTCGACCCGGTAGCCATTGCCGTAGGTGACCCAGGCCGTGCTGATCATGCGGGTGCGGTCGTCGATCACGCGCCGGAAACAGTCGAGCGTCAGTCGGCCCTGCTCGTGCCGGGCGGCGCGCACCTCGACGCCTTTGGTCTCCCAGTGTTTCCAGGTCCAGACGTTGTTGACGTGTTCGCGGTCGGTGATCACGATGTTGTCACCGGGCTTCAGGTCGAAGCCGTGGGACGCGATGTTGAGGCCTTCGGTGGTGTTCTTGACGAAGGCCAGCTCGGCGGGCGCAGCACCCAGCAGGTCCGCCAGTAGCGCGCGCGTGGTGTCGAGATGGGCGGAGTCCCACGCGCTTGCACCGGCTTCCTCATAGATATCCTTGCAATACGCCTGCATCGCATGTTCGACACAGCGCGGCGGCACGGTCTTGCGCGCGGAGTCGAGGTAGACCCAGCGTTCGAGCGTGGGGAATTCGTGGCGGATCGCCGTGAAGTCGGGTGCGTTCATGGGGGTGCTCACAGTGTGCCCGACGCGCCGCCGTCGAGATTGATGTTGGTGCCCGTCACGTAGCTCGCGGCGTCGGAGCACAGGAACACGATCGCGGCTGCGGCTTCCTCGGCTTCGCCGAAACGGCCCATCGGAATGCCCTTGGCTTCGCGCTGGTAATAGACGTCCGCCGTGATGCCTTCCTTGGCCGAGCGACGTTCGTGCTGGCCGGACTTGATCTTGCCGATGCACACCGTGTTGACGAGGATGTTGTCCCGCGCAAATTCCTTCGACAGCGATTTGGTGATCGCCATGCCGGCCGCGCGCGAGATCGACGTCGGCATGGATTCCGCCGCAGGCGTCTTGGCGTTCACGATCGCGATGTTGATGATGCGGCCGCCGCCCTGTTTCTGCATATGCGGGATCGCCAGCCGCATGCAACGGATCGCGCCGAACACCTTGAGGTCGAGGTCGGACTGCCACTGGGCGTCGTCCACTTCCAGGAACTTGCCGCGCATGGAGGTGCCGGCGTTGTTGACGAGGATGTCGAGGCGCCCGTAGCGCTTGACCACGGCAGCGATGAATTTCTCCACGCCGTCCTTGGTGCCGATGTCGGCCTGCACGGCCAGGTGGTCCTTGCCGAGCGCGGCGCTGACGCTGTCCAAACGTTCCTGGTTGCGGGCGCAGATCGCCACGTTAGCGCCTTCGGCTGCGAACAGGAACGCCGCCGCCTTGCCGATACCCTCCGTGCCGCCGGTGATGACGGCGACCTTGCCCTTGAGTCCCAGTTCCATGTCCGTGCTGCTCCTGCGTTTGGCGTTGTCGATGAGGGAGATGCGGGGAACCAGGGGTTCCGGCTGCGCGGTTCCGGATCACAGTGGAACCTGGAACCACTGGCGCGCAGTCCCCGACTGTAGCCGATTTGCGCGGCACGTGACGTGTGGGGCGGCCTGCCCGTTCCGCCGCCGCCCGTTCCGCCGCCGATTGCGGAACCGGTATCACGGGCATACTATTTGCAACGCTTGTTCCCGTAAGCTCTTCCCCCTCTCCGACCGGACGCCTGCCCCCATGAACTGCCTATTCGATCATTATGGATACCGTATCCCCGGCGCCCGGTTGCTGGCTGCGGCGATGCTCGCGTGTTTGATGGCGCTGCCGGGGTCCGGCAATGCCGCCGCGGCGCCTGACGCGTCCGCTGCGCCGCGCGGCGGGCGGGAAATGACCGTCAACGACCTTTCCGTGGTGCTGGTGCGCACGACGGCGGTGCGCGATGCGCGCAGCAATCTCAATCTGGGTGCGCAGCGCGAGGGCAGCGGCATCGTCATCGACTCCAGCGGCCTGATCCTGACCATCGGCTACCTCATCATCGAGGCGGAGAAGGTCGAGGTGGTGGATGCCGGCGGCAAGACGATCCCGGCGGCCATCGTGGCCTACGACAACGCGACCGGATTCGGCCTGCTGCGTACTATCCAGCCGCTGACGATCAAGCCGATCGATTTCGGCGCCTCGTCCAAGGTGGCGGATGCCGAGCCGGTGCTGATCGTCGGTTTCGACGGCGTCGCGCCCGCTTACGTCGTCTCGCGGCGCCCGTTCGCCGGCCCCTGGGAATATCTGCTCGACGAGGCGATCTTCACCGCGCCCGCCACCGTCAACTGGCAGGGCTCGGCACTGGTGAGCCGCGACGGCAAACTGCTCGGCGTGGGCTCGCTGGCGGTGAACGACGCGATCGGCGGCCGCCAGACGTTGCCCGGCAACATGTTCGTGCCCATCGACCTGCTCAAACCCATCCTCGGCGACCTCATCGCCAACGGCAAGAGCCCGCTGAAACCGAAGCCGTGGCTGGGCGTGAACACGCAGGACGTGCAGGGCAAGCTGATTGTGTCGCGGGTCTCGCCGGAAAGCCCGGCCGAACTGGCGGGGCTGTCACAGGGTGACATCATCGTCGGCGTGCGCGGGCAGCCGATTTCCGGTCAGGCGGATTTTTACCGCCGGCTGTGGGCGACCGGCGATGCGGGTTCCGTGGTGGTGCTCGACGTCCTGAAAGGCACCGAAGTCCGCAAGATGGACGTGAAGTCCATCGACCGCGATCAGTATTTCCGGCCGCGCACGACGTATTAAGCGCCGCCAGGCGCGAATGGCGCTGACCTAAGGTTCCTTCCCTCGCATGCGGGGGAAGGCCAGGATGGGCAGTCGATCATCACGCAGTCATCTTTCTCCTTCCCCT
>CAZXNF010000212.1:0-6545 GCA_964641785.1 uncultured Streptomycetaceae bacterium
GCATCGACGTCTGCCCGACGCGGGCGATCGTCGCGCCCTATGAACTTGATGCGCGGCGCTGTATTTCGTATCTGACCATCGAGCACAAGGGCGCCATCCCGGAGGCGCTGCGCCCGCATCTGGGCAACCGCATCTACGGCTGCGACGACTGCCAGCTCGTGTGCCCGTGGAACCGCTACGCGCAGGTGGCGGAAGCGCCGGACTTCCAGGTGCGCAACGGACTCGACGCGGCGTCGCTGGCCGAGCTCTTCGCGTGGAGCGAGACCGAATTCAACGAGCGGCTAGCCGGTAGCGCCATCCGCCGCATCGGGCACGAGCGTTGGCTGCGCAACATTGCGGTGGCGATGGGTAATGCGTTATTCGCCCTGAAAGGGGCGGCGCCAGCAGAGTCAGTGACCGCGGCGTTGCGCCTGCGGGCGGATGATTCGTCGGCGCTGGTGCGCGAGCATGTCGGCTGGGCGCTCGCGCAGGGTGCTAACAACTGAGGGCGAGTTCGCGCACCGCGCGGTGCGCGCCCGCCGGCAGCGCGCAGGCGCGATGCATGAGCGCGCGGTTATCCCACACGATGAAGTCGCCCGGCTGGAAGGCATGCGTGTACATGCGCGGCAGTGCCGTGGCTGTCGTCATCAGCCCGGCGAGTATCCGCTGGGCTTCGGTGTTGGCCATGCCCTCGATGCCGATGGCGTGGTAGCCCACGAATAGCGCGGTTTGGGCGGCGTCCTGCGGCGCAAAGACGAGCGGCTGTGCCGCGCGCTGACTCGGCGCCGAACGGAAGGTGTGCACCGCCACGCGCCCTGCCAGTGCCTGCTGTTCTGCTGCGGGGAGTGCACGCCACGCAGCGCGCATCGATACAAACTGCATCCCCGGCGCGCCGGGCGCGGCGATCTCCGGATAGAGCAGGGTGGCGCGCGCGGGGGCGTCCACGATGGCGCCGACGTGGTGCCAGCGCTGATCCGGACTGGGGCCTTCGCCCGTGAAGCGCTTCACGCCGCCGTCGACGCGGCCGAGCGCGTGGCCGAGCGTCAGCAACGATTCATCGGTGAGGTTGGCGGTGCGGACGACGACGAGCGCATGTTCCCGCAGGGCGGCATCGAGCGCGGACGGCGCGGGCAGTTGCGGCAGCTCTACGCCAAAGTCGGGGTGCAGCGCGGGCATGCCGGTCGGCGGGTCGTGACGGCGGACGGTGCGGCAGCGGTCACATCGTCGCCGAGGGCGTGGCGCGCGCTCAATCGGCCTTGATGTTCGCGGCCTTCACCAGCTTGGCCCACTTCGCGGTTTCTTCCACCAGTATCCGGTCGGTTTGCTGCGGCGTGCTGGCGACGATATCCACGCCTTGTCCTGCCATGCGCTTCTTCATTTCCGGCTGCTGCATGATCTTCTCGACGGCGCCGTAGAGGCGATCCACGACGGGGCGCGGCGTTTTCGCCGGGACGAGGAGCGCGTACCAGGTGCCGGTCTCGACCCCCGGAAAACCGGCTTCCGCCATCGTCGGCACGTCGGGCAGCAGCCCGGAGCGGCGCTTGTCGGCGATCGCCAGGGCGCGCAGCCGGTCGGCCTTGATGTACTGTTCGAAGGCCAGCGGACCGGCGAACATCAATTGCACGTGGCCGCCCAGGAGATCGGTGACACCGGGGCCGGAGCCCTTGTACGGCACGTGCTGCAGCTTGATGCCGGCGACCATGTTCAGCAGCTCACCGGAGAGGTGCGGCGAACTGCCGTTGCCGCCGGAGGCGAAGTTGAGCGTGTTGGGCTTGGCGCGGGCCAGCGCAACGAGTTCCTTGACGGATTTGACCGGCACCGACGGGTGCACTGCCAGGATGTTGGGCTGGGTGACGACGACCGACACGCCCGCAAAATCCCGGATCGGGTCGAATGGCAGCTTGGGAATAAGGCTGGGCGTCACCGTGTGCGTGGTCGTCACCATGAGCACCGTATAGCCGTCCGGCAGCGCCTTGGCCGTGAGGTCGGTGCCGATGATGCTGCTCGCACCCGGGCGGTTGTCGATGACGATCTGCTGCCCGAGCGCTTCGCCAAGGGCGGGCTGGATGACGCGGCCGAGGTTGTCGGCGCTGCCGCCGGGCGCGAAGGGCATGATGAGGCGGATCGGCTTGGTCGGGAAGGGCGCCTGGGCATGGCCGGTGGCGGCGAACAGTGCAGCCAGCAGTGCGGGGACGCGTGCGGTGAAGAATGTGGCGGACATTGGCTTGATCGGAGGGATGACGGGATGCCAAATCATAGCAGCGTATGGCGCGATGCCGCCCGCGCGCGTTGCCCGTGGCTCTGGCGCGCTCCTATAATCGCTGCTTCCCCTGCGTTTGGGTCCGGGAGACTGGCATGAGACTTCGTCCGTTCGAGTGTGCGTGTGCGTGTGCCGTGCTGTGCGCCACCGGCGTCTGCCAGGCGCAGGCGCAGAGCTATCCCGCCAAGCCGATCCGACTGGTGTCGGGATTTCCGGCCGGCGGCGCCAACGACTACCACGCCCGCGTCGTCGCGCAGAAGATGACCGAACTGCTGGGCCAGAACGTGATCGTCGAGAACCGCGCGGGCGCCGGCGGCAACATCGGCGCCGATGCGGTGGCGAAAGCGCCCCCCGATGGTTACCTGCTGCTGATGGGCTTTGGTTCGATGACGGTGGCGCCCAGCATTTACGCCAAGCTGCCGTACGACGTGGTCCGCGACTTCGCCCCGGTGTCGCTGGTCTGTCGCATCCAGAACGTGATGGTGATCCATCCCTCGATCCCCGCGAAGAACGTGAAAGAACTGATCGCGCTGGCGAAGGCGCGGCCCGGCAGGATGAACTACGCCTCGTCGGGCGTCGGCGCAACGCCGCACCTGTCGGCGGAGATGTTCAAGTCCATGGCCGGCGTGGACATCGTGCACGTGCCCTACAAGGGCGATACGCCCGCGTTCATCGATCTGCTGGCGGGGCAGGTCGATTTCATGATCACTGTGGTGCAGTCCACGCTGGTCTACATCGGGTCCGGCAGGCTGCGGCCGCTGGCCGTGACGGGCACCACGCGCGCCTCCGCGCTGCCCGACGTGCCGACCATGCGCGAGGCGGGTCTCAAGGACTACGAACTGGTGTCGTGGTTCGGTTTGATGGCGCCGGCCGGCACGCCGAAGAGCGTCGTCGATACGCTGCACGCAACGACGGTGAAGATCGTCGGCATGCAGGACGTGCAGGAAAAATTTACCCAGGGCGGATCCGAACCGGCGACCAGTACGCCTGAGCAGTTCGCGCAGCAGATATCCGCCGACGTGGCCAAGTTCGCGAAGATCGTCAAGGCGGCGGGGATTACTCCGCAATGAGCCTGTGGACGCGAGGTGGCCTGATGCTGGCGGTGCTGCTGGCCCAGCAGGGCCCGGCGGCTGCGCAGGCCTATCCTGCCAAGCCGATCCGCCTCATCTCCGGCTTCGCGGCCGGTGGCTCCAACGATCACCACGCCCGCGTGCTCGCACCAAAACTGGGCGAACTGCTGGGCCAGAACGTCATTGTGGAGAACCGCGTCGGCGCCGGCGGCAACATCGGCGCGGAGGCGGTCGCGAAAGCGGCGCCGGACGGCTACACGCTGCTGATGGGTGCGGGTTCGATGGCGACCGCGCCGAGCATCTACGCGAAGCTGCCGTACGACCTTCAGAAGGACTTCGCGCCGATCTCCATCACCTGCCAGGTGCAGAACGTACTGGTGCTGCATCCCTCGATCCCGGCGAAAAGCGTGAAGGAACTGGTGGCGCTGGCGAAGGCGAAACCGGGCGCGCTCAACTATGCGTCCTCCGGTATCGGCGCGACGCCGCATTTCTCGGCGGAGATGTTCCGCCTGCTGGCGGGCATCAGCATCGTCCACGTCCCGTACAAGGGCCAGTCCGAGGCCTTCATCGACCTGTTGTCCGGGCGCGTCGATTTCATGTTCACGGTGATCCAGGGCGCGCTGCCGCACATCGAGTCGGGCAAGATGCGCGCGCTCGCCGTCAGCGCGAACAACCGCTCGCCCGCGCTGCCCGCCGTGCCGACGATGCAGGAGGCCGGCATCAAGGGCTACGAACTGAGCTCCTGGTTCGGCCTGATCGCCCCGGCCGGCACGCCGCGCGCGCTGGTGGACCGGCTGAACGCCACCGCCGTGAAAGTGCTCGCCATGAAGGACGTGCAGGAGAAGGTGATCGCCGGCGGCTCCGAGCCGGTGACCAGCACGCCGGAGCAGTTCGCGGAGCGTATCCGCAACGATGTCGTGAAATTTCAAAAACTGGCCCAGGCCGCAGGGATTAAGAGCCTCTAACATGATGAAACGCGCGATGCGCTGACACGAGTTTGGCTCAGGGCGAGGCATCTGCCTCCGGCCGTATGGGGTATACGGCCAAGGCAGATAACGACGCCATGGGCCAAACTCGTGCCAGCCCTTCGGGTTGCGACCAGAATCGTCGCTGACTTTGTCGGCCTCCGGGATCCAATATCGATATATTGGACCCATCGGCCTTCGCGTCATCAACAATTCTGGTCGCAACGCACACGTGTTTCATCATGTTAGAGGCTCCTACCGCAATGACGACCGAACTGACCTATACCGCCAGCGATGGCGTCAAACTCGCCTACCGGCTGGACGATTTCACTGACCCGTGGAAAGACGCCCCGTGGCTGATCCTCGTCCACCCCGGCATGGGCAGCGCCGAACGCCTGTTCGCGTGGGTGCCGCATTTCGCGCGCCAATACCGCGTCGTGCGGCCGGATGTTCGCGGGCACGGCAAGTCCGAAGCCGGCATGGACAAGCCGCTGACGCTGGAGCGCCTCGGCAAGGATTTCATCGAGCTGCTCGACCACCTGGGGGCGAAACAGGCCCACGTCATGGGTTCGTCGGCGGGCGGCATGGTGGCGATGCAGGGCGCCTTCCTGCAGCCGCAACGCTTTTCCTCGCTCTCTCTGTATGCGGCCACCGCCGGGATCCATCCCGACCGGCCGAAGAACGGCAACTGGCTCGAGCGTGTCGGCAAGCATGGCGTGCGGCATTTCCTGAACGACACCGTGCGCGATCGCATCGGCGACGCCTCGCCCGAGCACGTGAAGTGGTACCTCGATTCGGCGGAGGGCGTGACGGGGGAGTATCTCGGTAAGTTCGTGCCCTTGATGGCCAGCGAGTACTTCCCCGAAAAGCTCGCGCGCTTTGACTTCCCGGTGCTGATGGTGATCCCCGATCCCGATCCGATGGTGGTGCGCAGCCAGTACGACGAGATGATGAAGCACCTGAAACACGCCAAGCTGGTGACCATCCCCGGCGCCGGGCACGGCATGACGGCGGAAATTCCCGATCGCTGCGCGGAGATTCTGAATAGCTATTTATCCGACCTCCGAGGCGATACTCAAGAGCCTGTTGTGTAACGCTCCCTCCCTTGCGCGAAGCGCGGGGGAGGGATGGGGAGGGGGCGGAGTTTCGAGAGGGCCAACCCTGATTGCCCCCATCCCGGCCTTCCCCCGTAAACGGGGGAAGGTGAGGGCGGACTTCATGCGATAGGATTGCCCATCCAAGCCTTCCCCCGCAGGCAGGGGAAGGGGCTGAAAGTCAGTGCCGTTATCGTCCGACTTAACAGGAAGCAAGTGATGCAGACCTTCACCACCAGCGACGGCGTAAAACTCGCTTATTTCATCGACGACTACACCGATCCCTGGAAGCCGGCCAACACGCTCCTCATGCTGCATCCGGCGATGGCCTCGTCGCGGCGCTTCTATTCCCTGGTGCCAGGACTCGCGCGCCACTACCGCGTCATCCGTCTGGATACGCGCGGGCACGGCCAGTCGCAGGTGCCGGGTGCAAACACGGTGATGAACAAGGAGCGCGTGATGCTGGACGTGGTCGAGGCGCTCGACCACCTGAAACTCGACAAGGTGCACCTGTTCGCCGCCTCCGCGGGCGGCTACGCCGCGCAGCAGCTCGCCATCCATCGTCCCGAGCGCCTGAAGAGCCTGATGATCTATTGCTCCACCCCGGGGTTCAAGGGCGAGCAGGGCAAGAAATGGCTGAAGGCGGCAGCGGAGCGGGGCATGCGCCCGGTGTTCGGCGAAACCATCAACGACCGCCTGCCGGTCGGTCAGTGCGACCAGCGCCTGATCGATTGGGTGCTGGACGAGATTTGCAAGAACGACCTCGATTGGCTGGCCCGCTACATCGGCTACTGGACCGACACCGACTTCATGGACGAGATCAGCGCCATCAAGTGCCCGACCCTGATCGTGGCGCCGGGTGACGAGCCGATCGGTGCGGTGTCGCTCTACGGCGAGATGAAGCAGCGCATCAAGGATTCGGAAGTGATCATCTACGAAGGCGCGCGGCACAACATCTACGATTACCTGCCGGACCGTTGCGTGAACGACGCGCTGGCGTTTCTCAAGAAGCGCTTTCCGGGGGATTTTGCCTAGTTTTCCTTCTTTAGCCCGGCGTCCCTGATCATCTTCGCGTAGCGGGCCAGCTGTTCCTTCATGAAAGCGCCGAGCTCCTCCGGCGTGCCGCCCGCAGGGTAGGCGCCTTCCTGCGCGATGCGTTTGCGGATGTCCGGGTCCG
>CAZXNF010000213.1:0-6523 GCA_964641785.1 uncultured Streptomycetaceae bacterium
CCCACGGGCGTGGGCAAGACCGAACTGTGCAAGGCGCTCGCGGGCTTCCTGTTCGATGCGGAAGACCATCTCGTGCGCATCGACATGTCCGAATTCATGGAAAAGCACTCCGTCGCGCGCCTGATTGGCGCGCCGCCGGGCTACGTGGGCTACGAAGAGGGTGGCACCCTGACGGAAGCCGTGCGCCGCAAGCCTTACGCGGTGATCCTGCTCGACGAGGTCGAGAAGGCCCATCCGGACGTGTTCAACGTGCTCTTGCAGGTGCTGGACGACGGGCGCATGACCGACGGCCAGGGCCGTACCGTGGACTTCAAGAACACGGTGATCGTGATGACCTCCAACCTGGGCAGCCAGATGATCCAGCAGATGGCGGACTCGGACTACCAGATCGTGAAGGCCGCGGTGCTGGGCGAGGTCAAGCAGCATTTCCGGCCGGAGTTCGTGAACCGCATCGACGAGATCGTCGTGTTCCACCCGCTCGACAATGCCAACATCAAGGCGATCGCGAAGATCCAGCTTGCCGGCCTCGAAAAGCGTCTGGCGAAGATGGAGATCGGTTTCGAGGTCACCGAGGCGGCACTCGTGCATGTGGCACAGGCAGGGTTCGACCCGATCTACGGGGCGCGGCCGCTGAAGCGGGCGATCCAGCAGGGGATCGAGAACCCGCTCGCCAAGGCGATTCTCGAGGGCAAGTTCGGGCCCAAGGACACGATCAAGGTCCACGAAGCCAAGGGCAAGATTGAGTTCGAGAAGGCCGCGGGGCACGTATCTGCAGCATAAGGAAACGATCCGCTGTGCAGGTGTTGTATTTAAGATTACATATAATCAATAAGTTAAAATTATTATCGGCCTCACATTTGCATTTTGTGCATCGCAGCATGACAATTCCACGCCTTCAATAACTTCTTGGAGGCTTTCTGGACGCAGACCCCCGCAACAAACAGTCCCAGACCGTATTGACGCTGGCCGCACTCGGAATTGTGTATGGCGACATCGGCACCAGCCCGCTCTACGCCGTCAAGGAAACCTTCAGCGCCAGCCACGGCATTTCGCTATCCCCGAATACGATCGTCGGTGGTATTTCGGCCATCTTCTGGGCCCTGATGGTCGTCGTCTCCCTCAAGTACGTGCTGCTCATCATGCGCGCCAATAACAAGGGTGAGGGCGGGATCATGGCCCTGCTGGCGCTGGCCTCCGCGGCGGTGAAGACGCGCCCGCGCATGCAGTCGGTGATCGTGATGGCCGGACTGGTCGGCGCGGCTTTGTTCTACGGCGACGCCGTGCTGACGCCCGCGATCTCGGTGCTCTCGGCGGTCGAGGGGCTGGAGGTGGGCACCAGCGTGCTGAAACCCTACGTCCTGCCGATCGCGACCAGCGTGCTGGTACTGCTGTTCATCTTCCAGCGCCACGGTACGGCGGCGGTGGGCGCACTCTTCGGTCCGGTCTGCATCTTGTGGTTCGCGGCGCTTGCGGCGGTGGGGCTGTACGGCATCTGGCAGGCACCGGAGATTCTGCAGGCGCTGAATCCCGTGCACGCACTCGCCTTCGTCACGCAGCACGGGTTCGCCTCCTTTGTGGTGCTAGGCGCGGTGCTGCTCGCGTTCACGGGTGCCGAGGCGCTGTACGCGGACATGGGGCATTTCGGCAAGGGCCCGATCCGGCGCGCGTGGTTCGCGCTGGTGTTCCCGGCGCTGGCCCTGAATTATCTCGGGCAGGGCGCGCTGCTGCTGCTGAAGCCCGAAGCGGTCGAGAATCCTTTCTACCTGGCGTTCCCGTCGTGGGCGCTCTATCCGATGATCGGCCTGGCGACCGCGGCCACCGTGATTGCCTCGCAGGCCACGATTACCGGCGCGTATTCGCTTACCCGGCAGGCCATCCAGCTGGGCTACCTCCCGCGCATGACCGTGCTGCAGACCTCGGCCAAGGAAATCGGCCAGATCTACATGCCGGCGGTGAACTGGGTGTTGCTGGCGGTCGTGCTCGCCGCCACCATCGGCTTCGGTTCCTCCACGGCGCTGGCCTCCGCCTATGGCGTCGCCGTGACCGGGACCATGCTGGTGACGACGTTTCTCACCTTCTTCGTGATCCGCTACCGCTGGGGCTATAACCTGCCGCTGTGCGTGCTGGCGACCGGGGTGTTTCTCGTCATCGACACGGCGTTCTTCGCGTCCAGTCTGCTCAAGATCACCGAGGGCGGCTGGTTCCCGCTGGCGCTGGGCGCCGGCATGCTGTTCCTGATGCTGACCTGGCGCCGCGGGCGCGCGATACTGTTCATGCGGCTGCGGACATCGGGCATCCCGCTGGCCGGTTTTCTGAAATCGATTTTTGCGGATCCCCCGCACCGGGTGCCGGGCACGGCCGTGTTCATGATCGGGGATCCCGACGCCGTGCCGCACGCGCTGTTGCACAATTTGTCGCACAACAAGGTACTGCACGAGCGCATCGTGTTCCTGACCGTGACCGTGGAGGATGTGCCCTGGCTCGGTTTCGACGAGCGTGTCGAGGTGCAGGCGCTGGGCTATGACTGCTGGCGGGTGCGGCTCCGATTCGGCTTTAAGAACCGGACGGACGTCGCGCAGGCGCTGACGCAGCTGTGTCCCGCGCACGGACTCGCCTTCAATCTCATGGAAACGTCGTTCTTCCTCAGCCGTGAGACGCTGGTGCCGCTGCCCGGCGATGGCGAAGGCATGGCGATCTGGCGGGAGCGCGTGTTCGTCGCGCTTTCGCGCAATGCCGGCAGCGCGGTGGACCATTTCAACCTGCCGGCGAACCGCGTGATCGAGTTGGGTACGCGGGTGGAGATCTGACGCCGGGAAGGGCAGTTGCTCGCCTTCGTTCCTCAGTGGGGAATTTCCGCCACCTGCCCTGCAAGTCGCGGTGACGTGTGCAGACCGCCCCGGAACTGCGACACGCAGACGCCGGGAGCCTGCACCCTGAAACCGGGACTTTTGTCACACTGCTTCGGAGCAAGGTGGAAGGCGCAGATTGGCATGCCGCTTGCCCCGCACTTGGCGACTATGTATGGTGCCGCCATCACTGACGAAACCGCAGCCGACGGGAGGGAGACCCTGCCGGTGGTGCCCGCCATTTCAGCGCCCAAGGATGGAACTGTAACGACCCCCGATCCGGCGATCGGGCCGGCCGGGAACGACGTCGACCGCATCCAGGCGGAACTGCGCGAGAAGGAGCGCATCCTCGCGCTCCTGATGGACAATCTGGAGGGCATGGTCTACCGCCGCCTCGACGACGCGCACTGGACCATGCAGTTCGTGAGCGCAGGTTCACGGTCCCTCACGGGTTACGAGCCGCGCGAACTGGTCGATAACGCCGTCATTGGCTTCGAGCAGATCGAGCACCCGGACGACCGCGAGCGCGTACGTGCCGCGGTGCATGCGGGGCTCAGTGAGCAGCAGCGCTTTCAGGTCGAGTACCGCCTCCTGTGCCGCGACGGCCGCGTGAAATGGGTCATGGAGCGCGGCTCGGGTGTGTTTGACGAAGCCGGCGCGGTGCTGGCTATCGAAGGCTTCATCGAGGACATCACCGAGCGCAAGCTCTCCGAGGATGCGTTGCGCGAGACCGAGCGCCATTTTCGCAGCATCTTCGAGCATGCGACCGAGGGCATCTTCCAGACCACCCGGGAAGGCCGCTACCTGAACGTGAATCCGGCGCTCGCGCGGATCTATGGCTACGCGTCGCCGCAGGAACTGATGGATACCATCGGCGAGATTGGGCGTCAGTTGTATGTCGAGCCGAAGCGGCGTGCGGAGTTCCTGCGGCTCATGGAGGGACAGGGCTCGGTCGCGAACTTCGTGTCCGAGATCTTCCGCAAGGATGGATCGAAGATCTGGGTGGCGGAAAACGCACGGGTGGTACGCGGCGAACAGGGCGAAATCCTGCACTGCGAGGGCACCGTGGTGGACGTCAGCGCAACCAAGCGCTACGAGGAAGAACTGGTCCACCTCGCCAATCACGATGCGCTGACCAACCTGCCCAACCGCATCATGCTCAACGACCGCCTGCGGCAGATGCTCCTGCTGGCGACCCGCGGCAACACGGTGGTGGCGGTGGCTTTCGTCGACCTCGACAACTTCAAGCTCGTCAACGACAGCCTCGGGCATAACGTCGGCGATCAGTTGCTGATGACGATGGCCGAGCGCATGCAGACCTGTTTGCGCGACACCGACACGGTGGCGCGCCTGGGGGGCGATGAATTCGTGCTGCTGCTCTCCGGCGACCGCCGCGGCGAAGCGATGGGCGCGGTCATCCGCCGGGTGCTGACGGGGATTTGCGCGCCGTGCTCGATCGACGGGCACGAGTTCAACGTCAGTGCCTCGATCGGCATCAGCGTGTTTCCGCGCGATGGCCGCGACGTTGGTACCCTGCTCAAGAACGCCGATACCGCCATGTACCGGGCCAAGGAGAGCGGCCGCAACAATTTCCAGTTCTACACCGCGGAAATGAACACCGCCGTTAACGTGCGCATCGAGACCGAGGCGAGTCTCAGGCGCGCGCTCGAACGCAACGAATTCGTGCTGCACTACCAGCCCAAGGTCGACCTGGGCACCCGGCGCATCGTCGGCAGCGAGGCGCTGATCCGCTGGCAGCACCCCCAGCGCGGGCTGGTCGGGCCGCTGAACTTCATCGGCATTTCCGAGGAAACCGGCCTGATCGTGCCGATCGGGGAGTGGGTGCTGAATACGGCCTGCGCCTACAACCAGTCCCTGCAGGACGCGGGCCTGCCGCCCCTGCGGATTGCGGTCAACCTGTCAGCGCGCCAGTTCCGCGGCCACAACATCACCGGCACCGTGCGGCGGGCGCTGGCGCATTCCGGGATGCTGCCCAAGTGGCTGGAACTGGAGTTGACCGAGAGTGTAGTCATGCACGATGCCGGCAACCTGATCTCGACGCTGGAAGATCTCGCCAGCATCGGCTGCAAGCTGTCGGTCGACGATTTCGGCACGGGTTATTCCAGCCTGTCCTACCTCAAGCGCTTCCCGGTAGCGAACCTCAAGATCGACAAGTCTTTCGTGCGCGACATCACGACGGACGCTGATGACGCCGCGATCGTCAAGGCGATCATCGTGCTGGGCCACAGCCTGGAACTGTCGGTGACGGCCGAGGGCGTCGAGAACGAGGGGCAGTTGCGCTTCCTGGCCAAGAACGGCTGCGACGAAGTGCAGGGAAATTATTTCGGCGAAGCGATGCCGGGGGAGGATCTGCAGGCGCTGCTGCAGGCGCAGTTCGCGCCTTCCGATGCGACGCTGGACGTGCGCGATGCCGGCGTCAATCCCCTGCTGGCGGGGCGGCACTAGCCGCAGTCACCCGCGCTTCGCGCGCCACCAGCTTCGAGACGACCGAAACCTCCGAGTGCAGGGTCCGGTGAACCGGGCACTTGTCGGCGATCTCCATCAGCCTTGCCCGCTGCGCGTCGTCGAGCGTGCCTTCCAGTGTGATGTCGCGTTCGATGCGGTCAATCTTGCCTTCCTTGGTTTCGCACTCCGCGCAGTCCTGCGCGTGGACCTTCGCGTGGCGCAGCCGCACGCGGACCCGCTCCAGCGGCAGTTTTTTGAGATCGGCATACAGGCGGACGGTCATGGCGGTGCAGCTCCCCAACGCCGCGAGCAGCAGATCGTAGGGGGAGGGGGCGGTATCGTCACCGCCGGCGGCAACCGGTTCGTCCGCGCGCAGGCGATGGGGGCCAACAGTGATGGCCTGGATGAACTTGCCTTCGCGCGTCTCGGCAACGACGACTTCGCCGGCGGCTGGCGTGCTCGCGGTAGCGGGCGCGTCAACGTAACGCGCGGCCCATGCCGCCAGCACCTCTGCGATGTACTCGGCATCCGCCTTGCGCGTGATCAGATGATCGGCATCGTCCAGTGAGACGAAGCTCTTGGGATGTTTTGCGGCCAGGAAGATCTGCGCGGCATTGTCGATGCTGACCAGCGTGTCGCGCGGGGAGTGAAAGACGAGTAACGCCTTGTGCAGACTGCCGATCGCTGCGGCGTTGCTCGTCTGCGCGAGATCGTCGAGCAACTGCTGCTTGATACGGAAGCGGCGGCCGGCCAGGTCAATCTCGGCTTCGCCCTTCGCGGCAAGGTCTGCGGCCGCGGGCGCCAGTAGGTGACCGATATGCGCCGGCTCGAAGGGGGCGGCGATGGTCGCCACCGCGAGCGCCTCGGGGATGCGGTGCGCGGCGGCCAGCACGGCGGCGCCGCCGAGGCTGTGGCCGATCAGCAGTTGCGGGGCCGCATGGGCTTCGCGCAGCCAGTCCGCAGCGGCGACAAGGTCGGCGACGTTGGAACTGAAATTCGTGTTCGCGAAGTCGCCGCTGCTGCCGCCGAGGCCGGTAAAGTCGAAGCGCAGCACCGCGAACCCGGCAGTCGTCAGCGCCTGGCTGATGCGCGAGGCAGCCAGACTTTCCTTCGAGCAGGTGAAGCAGTGGGCGAACAGGGCATAGGCGCGCGGCGGGCCGGACGGCTACACGCTGCTGATGATCAGCAACACGCATTTCGGCAGCGCCGCC
>CAZXNF010000214.1:0-6505 GCA_964641785.1 uncultured Streptomycetaceae bacterium
CCCGTTTGCAGATGGCTGCCACCTCATGGTCCACCACGGGCGCGACGCCGAGATCGACGCTGTACGCCACGCGCTTGGGCGCGCGCGGCGCGCGGGCGGCGGCCGCGCAGGACTCGGTCGCAAACCCCAGCGATAACGGATCGAGCGAATGCGGACCGGCTTCCGCGTCGAACATCAGGGCGCAGTCGAGGACATTCCGCGCCAGCGGGCCTTCCACGGACAGCGGCGAGAACGCCTGCTTCTGAATGCGCGCCACGCGCCCCGGCGTGGGCCGCAGGCCGACGATGCTGCAGTGGCTCGCCGGCTGCCGGATGGAGCCGCCGAAATCGCTGCCGGTGGCGAGCCACACCTCGCCCGCGGCGAGCGCGGCGGCGGATCCGCCCGAGGATCCGCCCGGCGTATAGGCGGTATGCCAGGGATTGCGTGTCACGCCGAACACGTCGTTGAAGGTGTTGCCGCCCGCGGCGAATTCGGGAAGGTTCGATTTGGCGACGACCAGCGCGCCGTTCGCCTCCAGCCGCTCGACCACCAGATCGGACGCCGGCGAGATGCGGCGTTCGTGCACGCGCGAGCCGTGCGTGCAGCGCACACCGGCCACGTCCACGTTGTCCTTCACCGCGATGGGCAGGCCGTACAGAAACTGCGGCGGGCGCTCGGTACGCGGTGCCGCCATCAGGGCCTTCGCCCGGTCGCGCGCCCGGTCGAAGCACAGGGTCGGCAAGGCGTTGAGCCTGGGCTCGACTTCGGCCACGCGCGCTGCGGCCGCATCGATCAGTTCCAGAGGCGAGACCTTGCCCGTTTTCAGCAGATCGATGACATCGGCAGCCGGCAGGCTGCACAGTTCTTCGGCCGCGGCCATTGACGCTCCTCCATGAAGGCGGGCTACCTCCCGCATCGCCGGCGGCAACGCTCGGCGGCGGCGGGGTCGGTGGTATCCTAGCACGCGATTTTTCGCACCCGCCGCGCCTCCTCAAGTCACTTGAGCCCCGCCGGCGCACCGCGTACCGACAAGCAAAGGCCCGTCCATGAAACCCGCTGACTCGACCCTGACCCGTACCGGCGCCCAACTGCTGGTGGACGCGCTGCGCACGCATGGCGTCGATACCGCCTTCGGCGTCCCCGGCGAGAGCTACCTCGCCGTGCTCGACGCAATGTACGACGTGCGCAACGAGCTCAAATTCGTCATCTGCCGCCAGGAAGGCGGCGCCTCGAACATGGCCGACGCCTACGGCAAGCTGACCGGCAAACCCGGCATCTGCTTCGTGACACGCGGACCCGGCGCCACCAACGCGAGCATCGGCATCCACACCGCGTTCCAGGATTCCACGCCGCTCATCCTCTTCATCGGCCAGGTCGGCTCCGACGTCGTGGAGCGTGAAGGCTTCCAGGAAGTGGACTACCGCCGCATGTTCGGCCAACTGTGCAAATGGGTCGCGCAGATCGACCGCGCGGACCGCGTGACCGAAATGGTGAGCCATGCCTTCCACCTCGCCGTCTCCGGCCGGCCCGGCCCCGTTGTGCTCGCGCTGCCCGAGGACATGCAGACGGCGGTCGCGCCCGTCGCGCAGGTCGGGCGCTATCAGCGCGTCGCCGCGCATCCCGGCAGCGCCGACATGGGCCGCGTGCGGGAGATGCTTGCGCAGGCCAAGCGCCCGCTGGTGCTCGCGGGTGGCGGTGGCTGGTCGAAGCAGGCGTCGGAGGACTTCCAGGCCTTCGCTGCGGCGAATCAACTGCCGGTCGCCGTGTCCTTCCGCTCGCAGGGCGTGTTCGACAACCGGCTGCCGCAGTACGTGGGCGATGTGTCGGTCGGCCTCAATCCGAAACTGCAGGCGCGCATCCGGGACACGGACCTCCTGCTGGTCGCCGGCCCGCGTCTTGGCGAATGGACCACCGCCGGCTACACGCTGGTGGAAGTCCCGCGGCCGCGCCAGAAGATGATCCACATCCACCCCGGCGCGGAAGAACTCGGCCGCGTCTATCAGGCCGACCTGCTGATCAACTCCGGCATGCCGGAGTTCGCCGCCGCCGCGCGCGCGATGGCGCCGCTCACGCCCGCGTGGGCGGACTGGACCAAAGCCGCACGCGCCGACTACGAGGCGTGGCAGCAACCCATCCCGCTCGATACCAAGGTCAACATGAGCGAGGTCATGGTGTGGCTGCGCGGTCGCCTGCCGCCGGAGACCATCGTCACCAACGGCGCCGGCAACTTCGCGATCTGGGTGCACCGCTTCTACCGCTACTGCGGCTTCCAGACCCAGCTCGCCCCCACCAGCGGCGCGATGGGCTACGGCGTGCCCTCCGCCGTCGCCGCGAAGATCGTGCATCCGGACCGGCCGGTGATCTCCTTCTCGGGCGACGGCTGCTTCCTGATGAACGGCCAGGAGCTGGCCACCGCGATGGCGCAGAAGCTGAAGATCATCTTCCTCGTCATCAACAACGGCACCTTCGGCACCATCCGCATGCACCAGGAGCGCGAGTTCCCGGGCCGCGTGTCGGGCACCGACCTGCACAACCCCGACTTCGCCGCCCTGGCGCGCGCCTACGGCCTGCACGCGGAAACGGTCGAACGCACCGCGGACTTCGAAGCCGCGTTCGAACGCGCCTGGGCCGCCCCGCAGGCGGCGTTGATCGAGGTGCGCGTGGAGCAGGACATCATCACGCCGCGGACCACCATCACGGCGATCCGCGCGGAAGCGGCTAAAAAGAAATAGTGCGAGAGACGAAAGAGGATAGAGGGAAAGGCTTACTCCCTCCTCTTTCGTCTTTCGTCTCTCGTCTCTCGTCTCTCGTCCCTCGCCTTTCCCGTTCTTCACCCCCACCGAAAACGAACCATGCTCTATAACGTACTGGGCCACGTCTACGACCAGGACGCCCACAAGGAAGTCGCCACCGGCTTCTACAACGCCATCAAGCCGACCCTGAAAAAGGGCCGCGACTCCCCGGTGCTCGACCTCGGCTGCGGTACCGGCCTCGTCACCGAACTGATCGCGAAGCGCGGCTGCCACGTCACCGGTCTCGACAACTCGAAAGAAATGCTGCGCGTCGCGCGCGAGCGCTGCGCACCCTGGGGCGACCGCGTCGATTTCCGCCTTGCCGACATGCGGAACTTCCGGGTCGCCAAGCCCGTCGCCGCCGCCTTTGCCTGCGCGGACATCATCAACCACTTCCCGTCCGAACGCGTGGTCGGCGAGGTCTTCTCCGCCACCGCCCGCGCGCTGCGGCCCGGCGGCTTCTTCACTTTCGACACACTGAACCGCTACTGCTTCGAAGCCTACTGGCAGAACACGACCTTCTTCCACGAATCGCCCGCCGGCGACATCGTGATGGACTGCGAATGGGATGCACGCCGCGGCCTGGGTACCTGCTGGATGGCGATCTTCGAGCGCACCGGCAAGACCACCTGGCGTCGCCGCGACGACGTGCTGTATGAAAAGCTCTACAGCCACGCCGTGCTGCGCCGCCTGCTGAAGCGCGCCGGGTTCTCGAAGGTCATCGCCCGCGACTGGAGTCCGTGGGACGACCAGCACCTCGAACCGGCGTATGACCGCACGCTGTGGACGGCGATCAAATAGAAAACAGGCAAGCGAGAGACGAAGGCCAGTCCTTCCCTCTCTCCTCTCTCCTCTTTCGTCGATCCTCTCTCGTCTTTCGCTCCCTCGATACTATGGTTCGCTACCTCAAAGAAGACGACGTCAAGCAACTGCTCACGATGGCGGACGCCCTCGAATGGACCGGGCGCTCGCTGAAGGACCGCGCGCTTGGCAAAGCGATCGACATTCCGCGCGAGCGCATCGCGATGCCCACCGGCGTTCAGCACATGCTGCAGGCGTCCTCCTCCGCACTGGGCCTGAACGGCTTCAAGTACTACTACACGCGTCCCACGGGCCGCTGCTTCTACGTGCACCTGATCGACACCGAGAGCGGCAAGCTCACGGCCATCATCGAGGCCAAGTGGTTGAGCATGGTGCGCACGGGTGCTGCGAGCGGCGTCGCCACGCAGGCGCTGGCCTTGCCTGACGCGAGTGTCGTCGGCCAGATCGGCGCGGGCCTGCAGGGCGTCGGGCAGCTCGAAGCCGTCTGCGCAGTGCGCAAGATCCGCACCGCCCGGGTGTTCTCGCGAGACGCGGCGAAGCGCGAGGCCTTCTGCAAGAGCATGGCGCAGAAACTCAGCATCGACGTCGTCCCCGTCGCGTCCGGCGCCGAGGCGGTGCGCGGCGCGCACATCGTCAACATCATCACCAAAGCGGACACGCCGGTACTCAAGGGCGATTGGCTGGAGCCCGGCCAGCACATCAATGCCGCCGGCTCGAACGCCCTGACCCGACAGGAGATCGACCTCGAAGCGGTGAAACGCTGCGACCTGATCACCGTGGACAGCCGCGAAACGGCGCGCAAGGAATGCGGCGACCTGCTGCCGGCCGTCGAACGGGGCCTGGTTCGCTGGGAGACGCTGACCGAAATCGGCGACGTGCTCGCCGGGCTCAGGCCCGGCCGCACCGCCGCCGGCCAGATCACGCTCTACGAGTCGCACGGCATGGGCGTGCAGGACCTCTACGCTGGTAAACACGTGCTGGACCTCGCGCAGGCCCGCAACATCGGCACCGACCTGCCGATCGGCTGAGCGCGCCCATCATGCTCGGCGGTCTGATCAAAAGCACATTGGCGCGACTGCGGGGCACACCGCCGGACGTCCCGCGCCAGCCCGGCACCTGGAACCATGCCGACATCGACTGGATGGCGGCGCGCGTGCGCGGCGTGCCGGGCGATTTCGCCGAAATCGGCGTGTTCCGCGGCGCTGCCTTCCGTCGCGTCGCCACGCTCGCGGCGTCCCAACAGCGGATGGCCCACGCCTTCGACAGCTTCCGCGGCATGGGCGAGCCCTCGGAATACGACGGCACGTACTATCCCAAGGGCCGGTTCGACATCGGCGGCCCGGAGCGCTTCATCGCCCTCATGGACGACGCCGGAGTGCCGCGCGAAACCTATCGGCTGTGGCCCGGCTACGTGCCGGACTGCTTCGCCGGCGCACCGGACGATCTGCGCTTCGCGTTCGTCATCCTCGACGTCGACCACTACGAGCCGACCGTGGACGGGCTGCGCTGGCTGGCACCGCGCATCGCGCCGGGCGGCATCCTGGCGCTCGACGACTGGCTGCCCGCCCACGACGGCATGGCCACCAAGGCGATCAAGGCCTTCCTCGCCGAACGCCCGCCGTTCACCCGGATCGCCGAGATGAACCAGCAGCTGATCCTGCGGCGCCGCTGACGGCCGTCCTCTTGGGGCTTGGACGGCGGCACGGCGACCGATTACCATGCTTGCCCTGACGCTTACTGGAAGGCACGAGGAGAACATCATGCGCAACCAACAGTCTGTTTGGGGAATGCTCGGCCTGCTCTGCGTGCTGGCCGCGCCCGTGCACGCCCTCACGGCACTGACCGAATCAAACTCACCCTTCAATTTCATGGAAAAGGGCAAGCCCACCGGCCTGTCGGTGGAGCTGGTGACCGAAATGGGAAAACGCGCCGGCGTGCCTGTCACCGTACAGCTCGTGGCTTGGAACCAGGGTTACAGCGATGCCCAGGCCAAGCGCGACACCTGCCTGTTTTCCACCGCGCGGCTGCCGAACCGCGAGAACATCTTCAAGTGGGTCGGTCCGCTCGCCACCAACCAGTGGGCCTTCTTCGCCAAGCAAGGCTTCACCGGCAAAATCAACAAACTGGAGGACGCGCGTCCGTACCGCGTCGGCGGCATCGAGCAGGACGCCCGCGTCGAGTGGCTGAAGGAAAAAGGCGTCACCAACATCGTGACCGTGGTGAAACGCACTGAACTGCCGCAACTGCTCACCCTGGACCGCAAGAAGCTGGGTGGCATCGACCTCTGGATCACCGGCCTCTACACCGCCCGGCAGGTCGCGGCCGAAGCCAAGGTCAAGGACGTGATCTTCGTGAAGTCCGTGCGGGAAGAAGACCTCTACCTCGCCTGCAACCCCGGCGTCCCGGCGGCCACGCTCGGCTCACTGCAGTCGGCGCTGGATGCGATGAAGAAGGACGGCACGCACAAGAAGATCGTCGATTCGTACCTAGAGCGCTACAAACCCTAGTAAAGCCTAGATCCCCCGCATCACCGCGTAGAGCGCGTTCTGCGCCTCAAAGCCGATGCCGGGGCGGTCCGGCAGTTTGAGAAAACCGTTCTCCACCTTCACATCATCCGCGAAGCCGGCGAAGGCGCCGAACACATCCGGGTAGGCCTCGCAGCCGCCCAGCCCGAAACCGCCCACGATATGCAGCGTCATCTGGTTGCCGCCGTGCGGAAACACGGAGGTGCGCTGCCAGCCATGCCCCGCCATCACCTCCAGCGTGCGCGCGAACTGCGCGATGCCGTAGGACTGCGGCACGTCGGTCTGGATGATGTCGCGGTCGGCACGCAGCCCCCCGAAGCGGATCAGGTTGTCCACATCCTGCGTCGAAAACAGGTTCTCGCCGGTGCCGATGGGCGCGTCATAGAC
>CAZXNF010000215.1:0-6503 GCA_964641785.1 uncultured Streptomycetaceae bacterium
GGAAACCAGTGAATTCAAGGCACTGGACACGAGCGGCACTTACTTAAGAACTTTTTCGCAAATCCCCTCCCTTGCGCGCAGCGCGGGGGAGGGTTAGGGAGGGGGCAAAGTGGCTCGCACCCACCCCAGCCTTCCTCCGCAAGCGAGGGAAGGAACTGGAACCTTATTAATAAGTGAGTGCCATTCGTACTGGACACCAGCCTTCGCCGGTGTGAGGGGTGTGCCAGAGCTTCCCTCGGTCCATGTCGAGCCGCCGACATTTCGGATGGGCCCGCTCGCACCAGCGACCCGGAAGGGCGCACCCGGACACGCCGGGCTCAGGGCACGTTCAGCCAGATCTCGTTGCGTCTGAGAAACGGCAGCACGTACGGCGCGTTGTAACGCGAGAACACGGGCTCGCCCCGCGGCTCGATGTTCGCGTCCGCGAGAGCCTTGCGGAGCTTCAGCAGGTGTTGTTCGTAGTTGCGCCCGGACCACCCTCCGGAATACTGGATGACCGCGACGGTCTGACCGGAAATTTCCCGGAACTGCACGCGCGGGTCGAGCGGCTCCGGAATCGTGGCCAGTGTCGAACCCTGCGGCATCACGAACTGCACGAGGAAACCGCCGTCCACCGCGGCCTGGGTTACCGGGGCCGTCATGTCGATTTTTGTCGGCACGGGTGTTTGCGACACCGGCGCGGTCATCGCGATTTTCCGCTCGCCCTTGTTCTTGCCGAAGATGTAATCCCCGAGGATCCGGAAGCCTTGATTGCCGGCGTCGTCTGCGGGGCCCGGCACGATGACTTCCGCCACGAGGTAGGACTCGTAACGGCGCACCTCGTACACTTCGTTATGCTGCAGAACAACGTAGCGCGGCTCCTGTACTGCATGCGCTACGCTGGTAACGGCCAGCAATGCGGCCGGGAGGGCTTTGAGGGGGTTCATGGGGACGCCTTCGTGGGGTGTGACCTGCTGATGGGCAGATCTGCTGGATAGATCCGCTAATTAATCGGCCCGCGGCCGGCCCTGAGTGACTCGCGGCCGCTGTCAAAAACGCGGTCCCACAATGCGGTGGTGACCCCGTAGTGGCCCGGTCGCTCCCGGGTGCCGTGATGCAGCGCGTGCCACCGCTTGCGCTGTCTGACCCACGCGTTGTCCCAACGCCAATGGTGCACTGCGCGGTGCGTGATTCCGTAGGCGAGGTTGCCGGTCAGCACGCCGAGCGTCAGCGCGCAGGCGTACCACTAACCGATCCATAGCAGCGCCGGCATGAAGACGAACCCGACGATCATCGCCGCGGTCAGGGCCGTCGGCGTATAGATCAGCGCCGTCGGCCGCCGATGGTGTTCCGTGTGCCATTCACTGAAAGGGCGCAAGCCGTGCAGCACGAAGCGGTGCAGCGCGTACTCGATGAGGGTCCAGCCGGCGAGGCCCAGCAGCGCGAAGACGGCCATCTCCCAGCGCTGGGGGCGCGGACCGGCGAGGACCAGATACATCGCCAGCGCCGCTGCGGCGCTGCCGTACAGAAAGAAGTCGGCGCGGTACGCCCACTTGCCGTGTTCCAAGCTGAACAGCTGCATGCAATGCCTCGACTTGACCGGAGGACGGCCATGAGCCGGGCTATGGTCGTGATGGAGCGGGCAGACTAAACGCACCGTGCACGCCCGTCCGTGCGGTGCAGCACACAGGCCCCGGCCCGCCACTTCGTGCGTCTCCGCACAGACGCTACGAGGTGCGGCGCCTAACCTTGCTCGCGAGCAAAGGCTGCTCACGTCGACGCACCGACGAACCGACGAACGAACGTAAGGCCCAGGAGCCCCCATGAACAGTGACCAGATCGTAGGCCGCATCGGTATCGCGCATGGCAGGATCGTGGAAGTCACCGCCCGAATCTTCGGCAGCAAGCCGCTGGAAGCCAACGGCATCGCCCGGCAGACGGCTGGCCATGTCCGCGCCGGCAACGGCGATCTTCGCAACTGCCTGCGGACCGTCCACGACCCTTTTGTGGATGGAAGATAAGTGCCACGGTAAGCGCGGGAACGAACAGACCCGGGGCGCACAGTTGGCGAGAGTGACGGGTGCGGCCTTTTCGGCCGCGTACAACCGAAGAGGAATCACCATGAAACGTTCCATGACAGCCGTTGTGCTTCTCGGCATGCTGAGCCTTACCGCGTGTACCGGTCCGGCGGGTCCGCCCGGCAATCAGGGCAACACCGGCTACACGGGTGCCACGGGTGCAACCGGCAACGTGGGCAATACCGGTTCCACCGGTGCGCAGGGCAATCAGGGCAACACCGGCTACACCGGCGCCACCGGTGAAACCGGCTCGCAGGGCAACACGGGCAACACGGGCTATACCGGCGCCACGGGCGATACCGGGGCCACGGGCGCCAGAGGCAACACTGGCAACACCGGTTCGTCCGGCTCTTCCGGCACCGTCGTGATCGTGCCGCCGCGGTAACGGGCCGCCGACAAGACAAGAGGCAGGGGTAACCCCCTGCCTCTTTTTTATTGGCGCGCGTCCCGCAGCATTGCGCGCCGGGACGGAGGAACTCAGCCCGGGGTCTTGGCCGAGCGCAGCAGACGATGCTGCCAGCCGGACAACTGCCACTCAGCGGCATGCTTCGAGATGCCGTACGCCTGCTGGATGCTGGCCGCGACCCGGTCGCGGTGGCCCGCCGCCGCATCGAGTTGCGCGACGGTCAGCATGGCCCAGTGCTGCCTGGCCTTGCCCTTGAATTCTTCCCAGTTGGTGCTGATGAGATCCCATTTCATGGCGGCTTCCTTGCGTTAGGTGAGGTGACTCGCGCCATGCTGCCGGGCTATCGCAGCCTTCTCTGTGCGTTGGCACCCCTAAACCCCAATTAACGCGATAGCGCTGGCAATCCGAGATCCACCGGAATCAGCCGCAGCCCGGTCGTCGACAGCGTCGCGAACAGCACCCGGCCGGGGGCGACGAAGATGCCGGTGGTGCCCGCATAGTCCCAAGCATACGGATGATCGATGATCTTCAAGAGCTCGACGTTAGTGCCCGTGATGCGCACGACGGCGATCCCGCGCGGCCGGACCGGATAGACGCCGATCACCTGCTCCCCGTCGCGGCCCAGAATGATGCGGCTTTCACTCACCATCGGCGGCAGCCACCGGCGGGTGCTGACGGGCTCTCCAGTCAGACTCACCAGCGACAGGAATCCGTTCTCGCCGGAGGTGCCGGCTACCACATAGGCCCCGAGTGCCGCCGAGTACTCGACGTCATAGGCGTAGCGCAGCGGCAGGTCCCCGATGATCGTGCGCCGGGCGGTCACTTCGCCCTTTGCGCTGATGAGCGCGGATTGCAGCGACCGCTCGGGAGAGCGCTGCCACACCACCAGCCAGTTGCGGTCCGAGCCGGCGACGAGGGGCCAGCCGTCGCGGCGCCGGCGATCGCCATCCACGGCGATCCTGATCTCGGGGCCGAGGCGACCGTCGTTCTCCACCGTACGCGCGTAAACGTCGTCGCCAGTGCCGCGGCCAAGAAAACCACCGCCCTCGACCCAACCCTCGCTGTAGGTCACCAGGAAACGGTCGCCCATGGCGGCGACGTGACCGGAATGCCCGCCGCGCCGGATTGTTATCGGGTAAGGACGCAGTACGCGCAAGTCCGAATCCCACAGCCCCGCATGCTGGTTGATGCCGCCCTCCCCGTCCTCGGTCGTCATCAGGATCGTGCCGCGGGTATTGATGGCAACGCTGGGGGGTTCCTGCGCTTCGGGCCTCGCCACCAGCACCTGCGGCCCGACGGCTGCGGTCTCGCCCTCCAGCCAGGCGTAATACACATCATGCGGCCAGGCGCCGCCGAGTCTGGGCCGCGGCGGATTGCCGGCGCTGCCCCAGACGACTAGCAGCCTGCCACCGACGCGGATCAGATCGACGCCGTGCTGCCAGGCGCGGTGGTCTTCCTTATTGCTGGCGGGATCGCCGGCGACGGCCGTCAACGCCTGCAGGAGGGACAGGAGCAGGAGTACGGGGAGAAAACGCGACATGCTGCTTTCAGCCTGCTGCCGACCCTCAGGCCTCCGCAGGCGCGATCTCAACGAGCGCGATGCGCCCCGCCTGGTCGTGGGTCACGCGCAAACGCTGCGCGCCCTGCCAGCGCTCAACCGCCGCGGCCTCCATGCCGAAGTCCCGGGCGATTTCCGCGGCGGTGATCGGCGGGCGGGCCAGACGCTGCTCGACCCCGCGGAAGCGGATGATGTTGTAGATCGCCCAGAGGACCAGCGCCCCGCCCAGCAGTCCGATGACCATGCTGTAGATGGCGAGCAGCCGGATCACGTCGTGATAGCCGCCCAGCACCACCATGTACTTGTAGGCCTGCTGCACGCCCAGCGACCAGGCGAGGAGCGCGAGCAGCGGCACCCACAGGTAGACCCAAAACGCCCAGAAGGCGGCCGTCAGCGCGCCGTAGATGATCCGCTGCTGCGGTGACTGCAGGTCGGCGCGCTCGATGATGGGGGATTTCAGGGCAGGATGCCGCGGTCCGGACTGGTCCATCGTGCCCTCTTCTCGGAATTGCGCAGCAGCGCGCGTGGCACCGCGACGATCGCGGTGATCATGTTCAGCATCCAGTACGCCAGCGGATACCAGATCATCCAGAAGAAGTTCCGGACCGGTCCCGCGTCGTAGCGCGCATCCAGCGCGAGGGCGACCGCGACCTGCAGCAGGCAGGTCGTCCCCACCATCACGCCGGCCCAGCCCGTGAAAAACGACGTGACCTGGTAAGCCGGCGGCAAGTCAAACACCAGGCCGGCCAGCCACAGTAAACCGATGCTCATCATGGTGTACGCCCACACGACGCTCAGGACGTATTCGATCAGCACGGGCCACATGCGCCGCGCCTTCCAGATGTGCTCGATGCGCCAGTTCTTCATCAGCACCTGAATGCCGCCGGTCGACCAGCGCAGCCGCTGCTGCCACAGGCCGCGCAGCGTCACGGGCGCCAGGATCCAGCATTGCGCCTTCGGTTCGAAGCGCACGTCCCAGTGCCGGATCTGCAGCTTCCAGGTGACGTCGATGTCCTCGGTCAGCATGTCGGTGCTCCAGTAGTCGACGTCGTGCAGCGCCGCCTTGCGGAAGCACGCGACCACGCCGGAGACCGTGAAGATGCGGCCGTAAGTGCGCTGGGCGCGCTTGATGAGGCCCACGATCGAGGAAAATTCCCCAAGCTGCACGCGGCCGAGCAGCGTCGAGCGGTTGCGCACGCGCGGGTTGCCGGTAACGGCGCCGACGCGCGGATTCTGGAAGTGGACCATCAACCAGGTCAGGGCCTCGGGTTCGAGCAGCGCATCGGCGTCGATGCAGCACAGGTACTGTGCCGGGGTCATCAGGGATGCGGTCGTCAACGCAACCGCCTTACCCTGGTTCTTTGCGAGGTGGACGACCCGGATTTTCGGATGCTGCGCGGCGAGCGCGTCGAGGATCGCGCGCGTCTCGTCGCCGCTGCCGTCGTTGACCAGCACGATGTCGAAGTTCGGCCAGGTCGAGGCCAGCAGGTACTGGACCGTGTCTTCGATGTCGCGCCCCTCGTTGTGACAGGGCACGACCATGCTGACCAGCGGATACGCGTCGAGCTTGGGCGGCGTCTCCTTCATGCCGCGGGGCCAGCCCCTGGGCGGGCGCTCGAAGCGGAAGTAATAGAACACCGCGCCGGTCATCCACAGGTACGCCATGAACAAGGGGTAGTAGTAGGAAAATCCCATGAAGAACTGCAGCGCGCCCATTCCCTGTTCGGCCATGGCGTGCGCTACCGTTCGTTCTGCGGCGGATGGATGCGCAGCGACATCGCCGGCGCCACCCCCGCAAGCGGCGGCCGGTCGCGCCGGACGTCGTCCGGGGCGTAGCCGAAATTGAGCGCACCGCCGAGCTGGAGCGCGCGCATCTGCCGGGCCAGCGCGGCGGCCGACTCCGCCTGCCCGCCGGGTTCGTGCAGCATGAACATCACCCGGCCCCGACCGTCCGTGCCGACGGCCTCGCGGCCCGCGCGTGCGGCCAGCGCCGTGAGCCAGACATCTGAATCCCCAGCCGCACCCGGCAATGCCGTCAGCACCACCTGGTCGTACGCTGCCAGGAAACCGCTCAGCATGCCTTCGAGTTGCGCGGCGTCCGTCGCCGGCCCGACGTGCAGGCTGCGCGCGGTCATGAGGGGCGCGCGGAAAGCCCTCACCCGTGCAGCCAGTTGCTGCGTGAAGGCGGTCGACACGGCGCTGCCGGGAGCATCGCTGAACAACAGTCTTTCGAAGCTCGCGTGCCGGGCCAGGTCCGCGTACACGTCGGCGATCTGCTCCTGCGACAGGCGCCAGTCCGCCACCGGCATCACCGCGACCACTTTCACGTCGTTGCGCGTGGAAAGCTGCCACGCCACGCGGTTGAACAGATCGGCGCGCACCGGCAGGTGGTGGTTGGGGAAATACGCGGCATCGGCAATGCCGTCGCCGTTGGTGTCGGTAACGGCCTGCAGGTACACGTGGGTGGGCCTCAGTACATCGA
>CAZXNF010000216.1:0-6497 GCA_964641785.1 uncultured Streptomycetaceae bacterium
GCCGAAGCGATCGAGGTCGTAGCGCGCCGCGCCCGCGTGCATCATTTCCACCGCGCAGCACGCGAGGCCGAAGGTCATTGGCCACAGCGAGCCGGTACGCGTCCAGTTGATGACGGTATCGATGCCCGCCACCACGAAGCCTTTTTGTACGACGCCGCCGTCAGGCATGTGATACCTCCGCTGCCAAGGTCAGTCCCATTCCAGCGCCCCCTTCTTCCATTCGTAGATGAAGCCTACGGTCAGAATCCCCAGGAACAGCACCATCGCCCAGAATCCGAACAGGCCGATCTCTTCCAGCACGATGGCCCAGGGGAAAAGAAACGCGATTTCAAGATCGAACAGGATGAACAGGATGGCAACGAGGTAGTAGCGCACATCGAACTTCATGCGTGCGTCCTCGAAGGCCTCGAAACCGCACTCGTAGGGAGACAGCTTTTCGCTGTCCGGACGGTTGACGCCGAACAGCGTCGACACGATCCAGCCGCCCGCGATGGGGGCGACGCCGAAGAAGACCCCGACGCCGAGGAAGAGCAGCACGGGCAGGTAGTTGTCGAGCATCAGAAACGAGAAACGAGGTCTAAGGACTGAGGACTGAAGACCGGGAATCGGGCAATACGGCGGACGTGGCGACGCGACATCGCGAAAAAACAAACACCTGGTCTGTCGCCGTGCATGCTCTGCTTTGCCTCAGTCCTCAGTACTTGGTCCTGCAACCTACCCATGGTGCCGACGGGGAGACTCGAACTCCCACGGCTTTCGCCACCGCCCCCTCAAGACGGCGTGTCTACCAATTCCACCACGTCGGCCACGCTAAAAAGTTATTTCGGTATTTCCTTCGCTTTCGGCTCGTCATCGACCTTGGGCGAGATGTCGCCCGGAACCGCCGACGGCGCCGGGCCGCCCTTTTCGAGAATCACGCCCGTCGAGTCGGTCTTGTGCGTGGAAAACCACGTCAGGCCGAGGCTCGTCAAGAAAAACAGCGTGGCCAGGACCGCGGTCGCCCGGGAGAGGAAGTTGGCCGACCCGCTGGCGCCGAAGAGACTGCCCGAAGACCCGCTGCCGAAGGCCGCACCCATGTCGGCGCCCTTGCCGTGCTGCAGGAGTACCAGCACGCAGATGGACAGCGCCGCCAGCACGTGAACGACCAGAACCAGAATTTGCATGACCTGCCCTCGTTAACCCGCCGCCGCGGCCACAATGGCCGCGAAGTCCGCGGCGACCAGCGCCGCGCCACCGATCAAACCGCCATCCACGTCCGCCATCGCGAGCAGTTCGCGCGCGTTGCCGGGCTTCATGCTGCCGCCGTAGAGGATGCGCAGCCCCGAGGCCATTCCCGCATCCCGCCGCGTCGCGGCCCCCCGCAGGTACGCATGCACCGCCTGCGCCTGCTCCGGCGTTGCCGTGCGCCCGGTGCCGATCGCCCAGACCGGCTCGTAGGCCACCACGCCGGCCGCCAGCCCTTGCGCGCCCACGACATCGGCGACGGCCGCGAACTGGCGTCCCACCACCTGCTCCGTCACGCCGCCATCGCGCTCTGCCAGCGTCTCGCCGACGCACAGGATCGGCGTCAGCCCCGCGCCCAGTGCCGTCGCGTACTTGGCGGCGACCTGCGCATCGGTCTCCGCATGCAGCGCGCGGCGTTCCGAGTGCCCCACGATGGCATAGCGGCACCCGAATTCCGCGAGCATCGCCGCCGCTACCTCACCGGTATAGGCACCGCCAGCGTGGGCGCTTACATCCTGCGCCCCCCACCGGATGGGACTGCCGGCGAGCCGCCCCTGAACCTGCGCGAGGTAGGGAAAAGGCACGCACACCGCGATTTCAGGCCTCGCGGCGGCGGGTACCAGACCCAGCAAAGCACCCAGCAGGGCCTCGTTGGCGGCCAAGCTGCCGTGCATCTTCCAGTTTCCGGCCACCAGCTTGCGACGCATTGACGGGCCCAACCTCGCTAAACCATTGAATTTTACAGGTTGCGGCGGAGGGGGGTCAATTTCTGGCATCCGGGTGCTGCTCCGCAGCAGAACCGCTCAGGCGCGAAGCCCGGCATCGGCAAGGAAAGCCGGCAACAAAAAAGCGGCCCGCAGGCCGCTCGGAAGGGTCCAGGCCGCGGATCAGCCGAAGCGTCCGGTGATGTAATCCTCGGTTTCCTTGCGCTTGGGCTTGAGGAAAATGGTGTCGGTCACGTCGAACTCGATCAATTCGCCCAGATACATGTAGGCCGTGTAGTCCGACACCCGCGCCGCCTGCTGCATGTTGTGGGTGACGATGACGATCGTGAACTCCTTCTTCAGGTCGTGCACGAGCTCCTCGATGCGCAAGGTCGAGATCGGATCCAGCGCGGACGTCGGTTCGTCGAGCAGGAGTACCTGCGGCTTGACCGCGATGCAGCGGGCGATGCACAGCCGCTGCTGCTGGCCGCCGGAGAGGCTCATGCCGCTTTGTCCAAGCTTGTCCTTGGCCTCGTCCCACAGCGCCGCCTTGCGCAGCGCCCACTCGACACGCTCGTCCATGTGCGGCTTGGACATGCGCTCCTGCAGACGCACGCCGAAGGCGATGTTTTCGTAGATGGACATCGGAAAAGGCGTTGGTTTCTGGAACACCATCCCCACCTTTGCGCGCAGGTCGTTCACGTCAACGCTCTTGTCGAGCATGTTCTGCCCGTCGAGCAGCAGTTCCCCTTCCGCACGCTGGTCCGGATACAGGTCATACATCCGGTTCAGGGTGCGCAGCAGTGTCGACTTGCCACAGCCGGAAGGCCCGATGAAAGCCGTCACGCGCCGCTTGTAGATGTCGAGGTTGATGTCCTTCAGCGCAAGGAACTTGCCGTAATAAAAATTAAACTTCTTGAACGAGATCTCCGTGACCTCGTTGCCGGAGTCGAGAGTAGCCGCGCCCCCTCCCCGGAAGACCGAGGGATTGATGGCCTTCTGCTGCGGCGTTGCGGCATTGGTGGTCGTCATGTTTTGAGTCCGTCCTTGAATAGATACCGGGCCATCATGTTCAGCAGGAGAACGCCCATCGTAATCAGGAAAACTCCCGCCCAGGCAAGTTCCTGCCAATCCTTGAACGGGCTCATCGCGAACTTGAAGATCGTCACCGGCAGATTGGCCATCGGCTCGTTGAGGTTGAGCGACCAGAACTGGTTGGAGAGCGCGGTAAACAGCAGCGGCGCCGTCTCGCCGGCAATGCGGGACACGGCGAGCAGAACCCCGGTGATGATGCCGGCACGCGAGGCCCGCAGGGTCACGAGGGTGATGACCTGGTAGCGTTGGGCGCCCAGGGCAAACGCGGCTTCGCGCAGGCTGTTCGGGACGAGGACGAGCATGTTTTCGGTGGTGCGGACGACTACCGGAATGACGATCAGCACCAGGGCAAATACGCCGGCGAGGCCCGAGAAATTGCCGACCTTGGCCACATAGATGGCGTAGACGAAAAGCCCGATCACGATAGAGGGCGCGGACAACAGGATGTCGTTGACGAAGCGGGTGGCGTGCGCGAGCCATGAACCCCAGCCATACTCCGCGAGAAACACGCCCGCCATGATCCCGATCGGGGTTCCGATCAGCGTGGCCAGGCCGCACATGATCACGCTGCCGATGATGGCGTTGGCCAGGCCGCCGGCGCTGCCGGGCGGCGGCGTACTCATCGTGAACAACTGCAGCGAAAGGCCCGACACGCCCAGCGCCAGGGTCGTCCACAGAATCCAGATCAGCCAAAACAGGCCGAAGGACATTGCGGCGAGCGACAGCGTCAGCGCGAACTTGTTGACGAACTTGCGTTTGGCGACGAGTTGCATGGCTAGGTCCTCGACCCTTCGGACACCTTGAGCTTCATGAGCAGCAGTTTGGATGCGGCGAGTACGCAGAACGTGATTACGAACAGAATGAGGCCGAGTTCCATCAGGGACGCAATGTGCAGTCCCGGCGCGGCTTCGCCGAACTCATTGGCCAGCGCCGACGTGATGCTGTTCCCGGGGAGATACAAGGAAACGCCGCTGAGAAAATTGGTATTGCCGATGATGAAAGTGACCGCCATCGTCTCGCCAAGCGCGCGTCCGAGTCCCAGCATGATGCCGCCGGTCACACCGACCTTGGTGTAGGGCAGGACGACGTTCCACACCACTTCCCAAGTGGTGGCGCCCACGGCGTACGCGGACTCCTTGAGCATCTGCGGCGTCACCTCGAAGACGTCGCGCATGACCGCCGCAATGAAGGGGATCACCATGATCGCGAGAATGATGCCGGCGCTCAATAGCCCGATGCCGATGGGCGGCCCCTGGAAAAGCGCCCCGATGAAGGGGATCTGGCCGACGGTGGCGGTCAGCACCGGCTGAAACTTGGCGAAGATCGGTGCGAACACCAAGAGGCCCCACATGCCGTAGACGATGCTGGGGATGGCGGCGAGCAGCTCGATCGCGGTGCCCAGCGGCCGGCGCAGCCAGCCCGGCGACAGCTCCGTCAGAAACAAGGCGATACCGAAGGACACCGGAACGGCGATGATCAGCGCAATCGCCGAAGTCACCAAGGTGCCGTAGATGGGAACCAAGGCACCGAACCGCTCCATCGGCGGGTTCCATTCGGACGTCCAGAGGAACGCGAGGCCGAACTTCTGGATCGCGGGCCACGACGCGTAGAGCAGGGAAACGATGATCCCCGCGAGCACCAAAAACGTAAAAAACGCGAATAGCCGGGTCAGGTTGTGAAAGACCCAGTCGAGCGCGTGGCCGCGGGGCTTATGGGTGGGCGGCATAGACCCGGATGTTACCGAATTCGAAGCCTCACCTCCGCCGCCGGCGGACGTCTGTATCACGCTGCTCAAAATGTCTCCCTCGACGCCGATGCGGAAAGAATGTCCTTGCGGGGGCCAGATTCGGTACGGACCTGCGGCGGGCGCCCGGCGGTCAGCCGATGACGCCCGCGAGTCCGCTTACTTCCACAAGGCCTTGCCGGACGCGTCTTTCACGTTCTGCGCGAGCGACGTATTGATCAGGCGAACCACGGAATCCGGCAGCGGGACGTAATCAAGTTCCGTGGCCAGCTTGCCGCCGTTCTTCAGCGACCAGTCGAAAAACTTCATCACTTCGACCGCGTTGGCGGGCTTGTCCTGCACTTTGTGCATCAGGATGAAGGTCGCGCCCGTGATCGGCCAGCTTTGCTTGCCCGGCTGGTTGGTGAGAATCTCGTAGAAGCCCGACTTCACCCAGGTCGCGCCAGCCGCGGCCGCCTTGAAGCTATCGTCTTCGGGCTGGACCCACGTGCCGTCGGCGCTCTGCACAAGCGCATAGCTCAGCTTGTTCGCCTTGGCATACGAGTACTCGACATAGCCGATCGAGGACGGGATGCGCTGGACGAACGCCGAAACGCCCTCATTGCCCTTGCCGCCGAGGCCGAGCGGCCACTGCACGGCGGCGCCTTCGCCAACCTTCTGCTTCCACTCGGCGTTGACCTTGGACAGATAGTTGGTGAAGATGAACGTAGTGCCCGAGCCGTCGGCCCGCCGCACTACCGCGATGTCCTGATTGGGCAGCGTCAGAGTGGGGTTGAGGTCAGTGATGGCCTTGTCATTCCACTTGGTGATCTTGCCGAGGTAGATATCGCCCAGAACCGCGCCGCTCAGCCGAAGCTCGCCCGGCTTGATGCCCGGGATGTTGATCGCCGGCACGATCCCGCCGATCACCGTCGGGAACTGGATCATCCCATCCTTCTCAAGTTCTTCGGGTCTGAGCGGGGCATCCGTGGCGCCAAAATCCACGGTCTTGGCCTTGATCTGCCGGATGCCGCCGCTGGAACCGATCGACTGATAGTTGATCCTCACGCCGGTTGCCTTGTTGTACGCTTCGGCCCACTTGGCATAAATCGGCGCCGGAAACGTCGCGCCGGCGCCGGTAATATCTTGAGCGGACACGGGTCCGGTGGCCATGAACATCGCCGCACAGGCAGCGGACAGCAATTGCAGGGGTTTTACGCGCATGATCGCCTCGTCTGGAAAGGGGAATGACGGAAGAGCAAAACGCGTAGTCTAGGGAGCTATTGTTACAATCGTGTTACGTCCAGAAACAAAACATGTAATAGTTTCAATAGTTTAGCGCTTCGCGGCAAAGGCCGTTCACCCGCGCACGGACGGCGGGGCGACCACGTGCGCGGCTACGCGCGCGGTCAGCGCGCCCGCGAATTGGGCCAGGACGAAGCCGGGCACATCGGCAGGCCGGATGCCGGCGAAGGTGTCGCTGGCAGCGCGCGCGAGGGTGACCGCGGGGTTCGCGAACGACGTCGACGCCGTAAACCAGTACGCCGCCACGATCCAGCAGGCGATGGCGGCCGCCGTCACCGGCAGCCCGCGCGGCCCGACCAGGCGGATCACCAGCACGAGCCCGAACGTGGCAACGCCCTCGCTCAGCCACTGCCCGCCGCCGGTGCGCGCCGTGGACGACGCCGAAAACAGGGCCGGGAAATCGAACATGAGATGCGCCAGCGCGACACCCGCGAGCGCGGCGACCG
>CAZXNF010000217.1:0-6484 GCA_964641785.1 uncultured Streptomycetaceae bacterium
ATCTGCCCCCGTTTTCCTGTTCGCTGCGTCTGTCGCATTGCGAATCATGGCATCCATAAAGAAAGCGGACTCTGGCCACAGTGCTTTCTCTTTCTGGAAGAAAACTATGGCGTCTGCCGTTTTGCCTTGTTGATACAACAGATAGCCGTATTCTGCGTACACGCCAGGCGGAACGAATGTTTTCGTTTGCTCCGCAGACTGAATGATCGCATCAAGAGCCGCCGTCAACTGTGCTGCTTTGGTAGGATCTCTGTAGTAACCATACAACGACGATTCATACTCACCCCAGTTGTATTTCTGTGGCGGCACACATCCCGAAAGCAGAGCGCCGACCAGCACTCCCGCTACGGCAAAACCCAGCCTCATCGGATTCCGAATACTACCGAGATCGTCCGTGTTTCGCCGCTGCTGATGAATATCCGCTCCGAGTGAATCGTCTGGCCAGCGCGCTTCACCTCGACGAGGTGGGTGCCCTCCTCAACAATGAGAGCACCGGGATTGCCGTCAAAACTCTCCGCGGGACCGACTTCCAGGCCGTCGACGATGACAAAGGAACCGCTCGGGGCGCCTTTGACCACCAGCACAGGTCGCACTGATCCTGTTTTTACGTTTGTGTCAGGAAGTGCGCAGGAGGCCAAAAACAATGCAACGCCACAACACGCCAAGAGTCTGCGCATCGCTACTCCTTCGATCCGGATACGAACACAGGCCACGGGCCAGGGCCTGTCAATGAGCCCGAAACCAACTCAGCCACAGAGCCTTCGTTGCTCTCACTCTCCCCAAAAAAACTGGTGACCCTGATTGTTCCAACTTTGGTGGACGGAAGAGCGATGTTGAACCCCGACTGACCACTCTTTACAGTCTCTCCTTCCTGCATGACGGAAAGGACATCGCCGACTTTCAGCCCTTGCCTCGGACCGCCTGAGATATAGATTGTGCTGCCGGCCACTCTCAGAATGTCGGTTCTCCACGGACGTTCCTCCAGTTTCTGGATCAGCGCGGTCTGTACGTCCGATATGGCTGCCGCGATCGCGCGATCATTCAACGTGCCATCGTACTCCGCCCGGCTGCCAAATCCCGCGACGCTCCCCGACTCAGTACTGGCCTCACCAGTACCACTGGCGCTGAAGAATACGAATCCGGTACGCGCGTTCGCCAAACGAATCTCAACCTTTGCGCGCGCGATCTGCACCTTCGTCGAGCTCAGGAATCCGGACGTTCCACTGGTGCTGCGGCCAAATTCGGTAACCGAACCGAGAATCAGCGTATCGACACCGATCAGGTTCTCTTCTTTGAGTATTCGTTGCTCTGCCTTCAGCCGGTTCAGGTCGGAACGCTCGAAGACCAGAAATTTGTTGGATGCCACCAACCGCGTGGCGAGCATGTCGGAAGCCTGTTTTCCCAGCGGATCCAAGTTGCTGTCCACTTGAAACGTGCGGCCATACCTTGTCTCGTTCGAAAACCGGCCGATTGCGATTTTTCTCTTGAGGACTTTTTCAGTGGGTTCGCTCGCCTTGCGTTGCGCTTCCATCTGCTGGCTTCTAGAGACTGGGGCCTCGACGGGCTGCAACGGGGGGGCTGTTACCGCGCACCCGCCCACAACGGTCAAAAGCAATAGCCTCGCAGGGTACAAGACAAGCAGCCGGATCCGACGTGCAGGTGCGGCTAAGGGTTTCATTCGACAGGTCTTTCGGAAGTGAGCTTACGCGGTTGAACTCTACAGCCGGTATCCCTCCAAAGGAAGGCGCGATCACTATCGCACCAACTCACCGAAACCTCCAGTGCCGGCAAAAAACACTGCAGTCCGGGATACCAGTCTGGCTGGCGGCGGAGACGTCCAACCGCCGCGCCTCACTCCGGCCGGATGCCCGCCTGCTTCGCCACCCGCTGCCACTTATCGATTTCGGCCCGGATGAAGGCCGCGTGCTGTTCCGGCGTGTTGCCGACGGGATCGGCGCCGCGCTCGATGAGATCCTTGCGGATCGCGGGATCGTGCAGCACCTTCACCAGCGCGCCGTTGAGCTTGTCGACGATGGGCTTCGGCAGCCCGGCGGGGCCGACCCAACTGAAGCCGCTGCTGACCACGAAACCGGGCACGCCGGCTTCCTGCATCGTCGGCACGTCCGGCACGGAGGGCGAACGCTTTTCACCGCACTGCGCGATCATGCGCAGCCGGCCGGCGCGCACCTGCTCGATCACCACCGGGATGCTCGCGATGGTCATCTGCACGTGGCCCGCGACCGCGTCCACGGTGGCGGGCGCCACGCCCTTGTACGGCACATGCACGAGCTTGATCTTCGCTTCGTAGTTCAGCAGTTCGCCGGCCAAATGCGCGAGCGTGCCCGGGCCCGCGCTGGAGAAGAAGATCTGGCCCGGCCGCGGCCGCGCGAAGGCGATCAGTTCCTTGACGTCCTTCACCGGCAACGAGGGATGTACCAGCACCGCGGCCGGGATGTCCACGACCAGCCCGAGCGGGGTGAAGTCCTTCACCGTGTCGTAGGGCAGGTTTTTGATCAGCGCCGGATTGAAGAAGAAGCTCGCCGCCACGATCGCGGTCGTGTAGCCGTCGGGCGCGCTCTTGGCCGTGATGTCCGCGCCGATCACGCCGCCGGCGCCGGGGCGGTAGTCGAGCACGAACTGCTGCCCGACGAGTTCGCCCATCTTCGGGGAGATCACGCGGAACACGATGTCGCTGTTGCCGCCGGGCGCAGCCGGGTTGATGACGCGGATGATTTTGCTGGGATAGGACTGCGCGCCCGCCGGCAAGGCGATGCACGCGTACGCCGCAGCGCATGCCGCGGCCGCGACCAGTCTTTGCACCTGCATGGGTGATCCTCCTCGCGGTTGCCGGCGGGTCCGCGCGGGGCGGCGCGCCGGTCATTCGTCAGTTCTTCAATCGGCTCCGATGTTAGCAGCCTTCGTTGTCGCGGCTCGGCTGCGCTTCGGCGTTCAGGATGCCCCCGCCCGGTTCCCGGTGCCAGGCAGGCGCGGGAGCGGCGCCTTGTGCGAAGATTGCCGCGATGAGCCGCCCGGAACCAGCGTTGCCCCGCGGGGACAGAGCCTGCGCGTTCACGGGCTGTGCGCGGGTCGCCGTGCGGCAGGGGCCGCCGAATTGAGCACGGCGCCGCACGCCGCCGATGCGCACACCCGCGCGCTGCTCGAAGCGCCGCTCGTACCGACGCTGCTCCGGTTCGCGGCCCCCAACCTCGGCCTCGCGCTCATGCAGGCGCTGGTGAGCGGCACCGATACGTGGTTCGTCGGGCGGCTGGGTACGGACGCCCTCGGCGGGCTCGCACTGGTGTTTCCGCTGATCATGCTCATGCAGATGATGTCCGCGGGCGCGATGGGCGGCGGCGTGTCCTCGTCGATCGCCCGCGCGCTCGGCGCGGGCGACGTGGCGCGCGCGGAGCGGCTGGCCATGCACGCCCTCGTCATCGCGGTCGGCTTCGGCCTACTGTTCTCCGCCGTGCTGCTGGCGGCCGGCCCGGGCCTCTACGCGCTGCTCGGCGGCAGCGATGCCGCGCTCACGCAGGCGGTGACCTATTCGACGGTCCTGTTCGGCGGCGCGATCGCGGTGTGGTTGTGCAACATCCTCGCCAGCATCGTGCGCGGCACCGGCAACATGCGCGTGCCGGCCGCGGTGCTGAGCGCCACCGCCGCGCTGCAGATTCCGCTGTGCGGCGCGCTGGTCTTCGGCTGGGGGCCGTTTCCCGCCTTCGGCATTGCGGGCGCCGCCGTCGCCTACGTCTGCTCGTTCAGTGCGGGCGCGCTGTGTCTCGCCGCCTACCTGCTCGCCGGCCGCGGCCGCCTGCGGCTGCGCCCGTCTGCGGCCCGGTTCTCCGCGCCCCTGTTCGGGGACATCCTCAGCGTGGGACTGCTATCGTCGTTCAATGCGGTGCAGACCGTGGCCACCGCCGTGATCGTCACCGGCTTCGTCGGCGCCTTCGGGACGGCGGCGCTGGCGGGCTTCGGTCTCGGCGTCCGGCTCGAACTGCTGCAGGTGCCGGTGGTGTTCGCGCTCGGTTCCGCCCTCGTCGCGATGATCGGCACCTGCGTCGGCGCGGGCGACCTTGAGCGGGCGCGCCGCGTGGCGTGGGCGGGCGCGGGACTCGCCGCCTGCATCACCGGCAGCGTCGGCCTGACCGTCGCGTTGTTTCCGCGGTTGTGGGCCGGCCTGTTCAGCGCCGACCCCGACGTGCTCGATGCCGGCACTACCTACCTGCGGATCATTGGGCCCTGCTACGCGTTCCTCGGCATCGGCGTTGCGCTCTACTTCGCCTCGCAGGGCGCGGGCCGGGTGCTGTGGGTGGTGCTGGCGGGCAGCGCACGCTTCGTCATCGCCGTCGCCGGCGGCTTTCTGCTGCTGCACACCGCGCACGCGAGCCCGGCGGCGCTGTTCGTCGTGATCGGCGCGGCGATGTGCGTGTTCGGCATCGGCGCCGCGGCGGCGGTGAAATGGCGCGTGTGGCCGCTCAGGCAGTCCTGACGCCTTGATGCGCGCGATGCGCCGTCATGCCACGCACAGGTTCAGGGCGCGGCCGTGAGATTGAAGTAGCCGCTGCCTGGCACGGCGACCCTGGACGAGAATGACGGAGCGCCACGGATGAAACACGGCGCCGGTAGCGCCGCATTGTCAGCGCCGGAAAGCACCGCCATAATCCGGACGCCTCCACATCCGCACCGCCCATGCGCCGTCTCCTTCCCCTCTGCCTCGCCCTGCTCGCCTTCGCCGGCTGCGCCACGGGATTCACCCCCGTGCCTGCCGAACCGGCGCGCACCGCCGTCAGCAACGCCGGCGGCGAGACCGTGCTCTACGAGAAGGCCTCGCCTTACAACAACGTCGTCGTCAGCGTAAACGAAGCGGGCATGCGCATCCTGCGCTTTGAGCACGGCGGCGCGCGCCAGAGCCTGGTCAAGCCGGGCGACCCCGACTACCTCGGGCTGTCGTACGTCAGGACCGCTTTCACCGGCCTCGCGCTCACCGGCGAGCCGAAGCGCATCCTGGTGATCGGGCTCGGCGGCGGCACGCTGCCCTCCTTCCTCCACAAGCACTACCCCGCCGCCGTCATCGACGCGGTGGACATCGATCCGGTGGTGGTGGACGTGGCGCGGCGCTACTTCGGCTTCCGCGACGATGCGCTCATGAAAGGCCATGTGGGCGACGGCCGGCGCTTCGTCGAGGAGGTCAAGCAGCCCTACGACATGATCTTCCTCGATGCCTACGGCAGCGACAGCGTGCCGGAGCACCTGGCGACCGAGGAGTTCCTGCGCGCCGTGAGGCGCGCGGTCAAACCCGACGGCATCGTGGTCGGCAACATCTGGGGCCGCGGCCACAACCGCCTCTATGACAGGATGGTCCGCACCTACCAGGAAGTGTTCGACGATCTCTACATCCTGGACGTGCGCAACGCGGGCAACCAGATCCTGCTCGCGCTGCCACGGGTGCAGCGGCTAACCCAGGAACAGCTCGCCGAGATCGCGCGCAAGGTCTCCACCGCCAAGCGCTTCGACTTCGATCTCGGCGACCAAGTGAACTACGGCTTTCTGGACGCCCGGGCCAAAGATCCGGCCCAGCGCGTGCTGCGCGACCGCGATCTCGCGCGCAACAAACCCGCGCCGGCCACCGCGAAGCCTTAGCTTCCGCGGCCGGCCGGCCGCTCACGGCAGAACCAGCACGGGCTTGCCCACCGTGCGGCGCTCCTCCAGATCGGCATGCGCGGATTCGACATCGTCCAGCGTGTAGCGACCCGCGATCGCGATGCGCAGCGAGCCATCGAGCAGCGCCTTGAAGACATCCGCTGCACGGCGGCGGATCGTCGGCGCATCCAGCAGGTGGTCGGCCAGACGCGGCCGGGTAAGGAAGAGCGATCCGGCCTCGCCCAGCTCGATCGGATCGAGGTCCTGCAGCGAGCCGGATACCGAACCGTAATTGACGACGAGCCCGCGCGTGCGCGTCGCCCGAAAGCTCTCGCGCAGGGTGGCCTTGCCCACCGCGTCGAACGCCACGTCCACACCGCGCCCGCCGGTGGCGGCGCGGATGGCGTCGGCAAAGCCTTCGTACAGCATCACGTGATCGGCGCCCTGCGCGCGCGCCGTCGCCGCCTTGCCAGGCGTGCTGGTCGTTGCAAACACCGTGGCGCCCGCGCGCTTCGCCATCTGGATGAGGAGTTGGCCGATGCCGCCGGAAGCCGCGTGCACGAGGCAGGTGCGGCCGGGGGCGAGCTGCCCGAGATCTTCCGCGAGGTAATGCGCCGTAACGCCATGGAACAGCGACGCGGCGGCCATTTCCAGCGGCAGCGCTTCCGGCACCTTCACCGCCCGCCATGCCGGCACCACCGCGTACTCGGCATAGCTGCCCCAGACGATGCACCACGCGACACGGTCGCCGGGCACGAAGTCCACGACGCCCTCGCCCACGGCGTCCACCACGCCCGCGCCCTCCATACCCAGCGTGCAGGGCAGAGACACGGGATAGGTGCGCGAC
>CAZXNF010000218.1:0-6084 GCA_964641785.1 uncultured Streptomycetaceae bacterium
TGACACCGATCCGACGTGCCGCCCCGCGAAGAAGGTGTTCACGCAGTCTTGATGTCGCTTCGAGTGGCTGGCCTTGCACAACGACTTGAAGTTGGAGTTGCTGCAGCGCGTCCGTGAGTCTTTCGCATTCGCGATTGAAGTGCTCGGAATGTTCTCGTGTGTACGTCATCGGTGCGGTTGGAGTAAGACGCCTAACTTGGTTTATCCGACAGTGGCTCGAAACAACATTAAAAAGTGTCCGTTGAACAAGAAGAACGGGGCTTGCCAAAACACTTTGCGTATCAGAATCCTAGCGCATTCTTCCGCTGCGGGCACCCGGCGAAAAAATCGATCAGCGCGGGCATGCGTCGCGCGGCAAGCGTGCTATCTGACGACGCACTTTAAGAAGTGTCCGTTGAACAGAAGTCTGGCCATTCGGCAGATTTGCATAAAAATCAACCTCTTGGCTGACTTGGCGCATGGCGACCTGCTTTAAGAGCATCCGATAACGCAAGTGCACGGACGAGCCTGTCTGCGTCGTTGCTCCTCGATGCAGTGAGGGACTATGCTGCCGCCTCGCGCCTGGCAGCCGGACCCTTTTGGCTCAACGCCGCGCACGTCCAAGTCCGTAACAGGCTCTAGAAAGGCGCCCGCTCGATCGGCGGCGCCCGCGCAACCCCTCCCCTCAATGCCGTTTCGCCGCCCGCCGCCGGATTTCCCGGATCACTGCGCTATTGTCGAGTTCGCCTTCGCCCTGCGCGACGCAGCCTTCGACGAGGCCGATATAGGTGTCGGCCAGCGGCAGGGTCTGGCCCAGCCGCGCGGCCTGGTCGCGCATGAGGTGGAAGTCCTTCAGCGACTGCGAGAGCTTGCCCGCCGGCGCGGTGTCGCCCGCGATCATCTTCGCGCCCTTGACGTCCATGATCTGCGAATAAGCGGCCGAGTCACGCGCCACGGCGAGGAAGCGGGTAGCGTCCAGCCCCAGGCGCTGCGCGAAGACCAGCCCTTCCGCAAGTGCTGCGCGGTTTACGCCGAGGATGAGGTTGATCGCCAGCTTGGCGCGACCGCCGTTGCCGGCGGCACCGAGGTGGTGGCGCCGCGGCATGATCGCATCGAGCACGTCCGCGATGGCGTCCGCCGCCGCCGGGTCGCCGCCGATGAGGCCGAGGCCGTCGCCCGCCGCCACCTGGCCGCTGGTGCCTGACACCGGGGCTTCGACGAAACGCAAACGGTCCGCCGGAATCCGGGCGGCCAGGGCAGCGATGCGCTCGGGATCGCAGGTGCTGACGCAGACCACGGTCAGCGGGCGCGGGGCCTTGGCGGCGAGCAGTGCATCCACCGTCTGTTCCACCTGCGCGGTGTCGAACACCGCCAGCACGATGCGCTCGCAGGCACGGGCGATGTCCGCCACCTCCACCGCCCGCTGCCCGCCCAGCGCTTCCAGGGCGGCGAGCTTGCCGGCGTCCACGTCGTAGCCGATCACGGGCAGGCCGGCGGCCCGCAGGCGCTGCGCACAGGCCATGCCCATCAGACCCGTGCCGATCAGGCCGACGGGCCGCGCCGCTTCAGTCATGTCTGCCTCCCCCGCATCACCGGATTATAGGGGCGACCTGCGTTGCCGCTCCGGGCCGCATCGGCTACCCTGCGCGCTCCCGCACGGAGCCGCCCTTCGAGCCGCCGATGCGCCACCACTGGAGGAGTCCGCAATGCACACCCGTCTGCCGGGGCCGGCCTTGGCCGCCGCCCTCGTCCCCGCCTTGGTCCTGTTCGCCGCCATGCCCGCATCGGCGCAGGCGCCTTTCCCGTCCAAATCCCTGCAGATGATCGTGCCGGTGCAGGCCGGCAGCGGCGCGGACTCCATCCTGCGCATCGTCGCCAACAAGATGTCGGACAACCTGAAGCAGACCATCATCATCGATAACCTGCCGGGGGCGGCGGGCCTGATCGGCGGCGAGCGCGCGTCCAAGGCGCCGGCGGATGGCTACACGCTGTTCGGCGCCAACGACGGCACGCTGACCATGACGCCCCACCTCTACCGCAAGGTGAACTTCGACCCGCTTGCCTTCGAACCCGTCAGCCTGCTGGCGGCGATCAACTGGACGCTGATCGCGCACCCGTCGCTGCCGGCGAAGAACGTCAAAGAGCTGATCGCGCTGGCCAAGGGCCGCGCGGGACAGATCGATTATTCCTCCGGCGGCGTCGGCAGCCCGCAACATGTGGCGATGGAGGTGTTCCTGTCGCGCACCGGCACGAAGATGAATCACATCCCCTACCGCGGCGCCACGCAGGCGGCGATCGACGTCGTGAGCGGTCAGGTGCAGTGCATGTTCACCGCGACCTCCATCGTCCTCGGCAACATCAAGGAGGGCAAGGTCCGCGCGCTGGGCGTGGGCAGCGCCAAGCGCACCGCCCTGCTGCCGGACGTGCCGGCCATCAGCGAAACGCTGCCGGGTTTCGAGTACTACACCTGGGCGGGGCTGTTCATGCCCAAGGGTGCGCCGCGCGCCGCCGTGGACCGGCTGAACGCCGAGGCCGTGAAGGCGCTGGCGGATCCCACCGTGCGCATGACCCTGACCAACCTCGCCCTCGACCCGGTCGGCTCCACGCCCGAGGAACTGGGCCGGCTCACGCGCGAGGGCTACGAGCGCATGGGGAAAGTCATCCGGGCCGCCAATATCCAGCAGGAATAAGCCGCAGCTATCCACACCGCGCGGCGTGCACCCTTCCGTGCGCGCCGCGTTTTTGTTAGCGTAGCGGCCCGCTGGGCGCCTCGCGCCGCGCTCCCCACCCCCCCCAGCCGCCAGCCGCCAGGGACACCATGCCGCACGCCCCAGTCACCATCCGCCAGGACGATGTGATCCAGAGCATCGCCGACGCCTTCCAGTTCATCTCCTACTTTCACCCGGTGGACTTCATCCAGGCGATGGGCGACGCCTACACGCACGAGGAATCCCCTGCGGCGAAGAATGCGATCGCACAGATCCTCGTCAATTCGCGCATGTCGGCCGAGGGCCGCCGCCCGCTGTGCCAGGACACGGGGATTGCGGTCGTGTTCCTCAAGATCGGCATGGACGTGCGCTGGGAAGCCACGATGAGCGTCACCGACATGGTGAGCGAAGGTGTGCGCCGTGCCTACACCGACAAGGACAACCCGCTGCGCGCCTCGATCATCAAAAACACGCCGGCCGTGGTGCACATGGAAGTGGTGCCCGGCAACACGGTGGAAGTGAAGCTCGCCGCCAAGGGTGGCGGATCGGAGAGCAAGTCGCGCTTCGCGGTGCTGAACCCGAGCGACGACGTGGTGGAATGGATCCTCGGCCAGATTCCGACCATGGGCGGCGACTGGTGCCCGCCCGGCATGCTGGGCGTGGGCATCGGCGGCACACCGGAAAAGGCGATGGTCATGGCGAAGGAATCGCTGATGGCTCACATCGACATCCACGAACTGAAACAACGCGGCGCAAAAACCCGTGCCGAGGAACTGCGGCTGGAACTGTTCGAAAAGGTCAACGCGCTCGGCATCGGCGCGCAGGGTCTGGGCGGCTTGACCTGCCTGCTCGACGTGAAGGTGATGGACTACCCGACCCACGCGGTGATGAAGCCCGTAGCGATCGTCCCCAACTGCGCCGCCACGCGCCACCTCGAATTCACGCTCGACGGCAGCGGCCCCGCCCACTTCGAACCGCCCAACCTCGATGCATGGCCCAAGCTGTCACTGGACCTTTCCGTCGGCGCGAAACGCGTGAACCTGGAGTCGCTGACCAAGGTCGAAACCGCCACCTGGAAAGCCGGCGACCGTCTGCTGCTCAACGGGAAAATCCTCACCGGCCGCGATGCCGCACACAAACGCATCACGGACATGGTCGCGAAAGGCGAAAAGCTGCCGGTGGACTTCACCAACAAGCTGATCTACTACGTCGGCCCGGTGGACCCGGTGCGCGAGGAAGTCGTCGGCCCCGCCGGCCCCACCACGTCACGCCGCATGGACAAGTTCATGGAGACCATGCTCGCCGATACCGGACTGCTCGGCTCCATCGGCAAGTCCGAGCGCGGCGACGCAGGTCTTGCCGCGATCAAGAAGCATCAGGGCGTGCATCTGATCGCGGTCGGTGGCGCAGCCTACCTGGTGTCGAAAGCGATCCGCGGCTCCAAAGTGCTGGCCTTCCCCGACCTCGGCATGGAAGCGATCTACGAGTTCGACTGCAAGGACATGCCGGTGACGGTGGCGGTGGATGCCCGCGGCGACGCGGTGCACACCAGCGGGCCGAAGGAGTGGCGCGCGAAGATCGGCAGGATTCCGGTCGTCGCGGCCTGATACCACCCCTGCGTTGCGCGCAGGAGCGGAAACGCCCTACTTCTTGGCGGGCGCTGCGGCCGGTGCAGGTGCAGCGGCGGGCGGCGGGATGGGTGTGGGTTTCACCATCACGCCCTTGGCCTTCATTTCCTTGGCGTACATCCCCGCGACGCGGTCCTGCGCCTTGGCGAGCAGTTCGGAGTCTTTCTTTGCCGTCTCTGCGGCCTTGCCCTTGGCTTCCTCGGCCTTGGCCTTGGCCTCTTCGCTCGGCGGCGGCAGCTTCGCGCCGACGGCGCCCGCCATCGCGGCGAGCACGGCCGCCAGCAGCATTCCCAGCAGTGGATACGTCCGCTCTACGCGCATGGTTCTCCCCTTCGCTCCGCCTAGAATTCCCGCTGCGCCACGCCCGGCATCGGCGCAGAACCGCCCCGGCCGCCGTTGGCTTCCGCGGACTTCATCGTCTCGTACCAGTATTCGTGGTGCTCGTGGGCCCAGGTCTCGTCCACCACGCCATAGCGCATGGCTTCAAAGGCGCCCGCCATGCCGACCGTGCCCATGTAGATATGCCCACAGGCCGCCGCCATCATGCACAGTGCAGCCACGACATGGATCACGTGGGCGATCTGCATGGTCTCGCGGCCCTGGTCGAAGTTCGGGAAGTCGAGCACCAGCCCCGACACCGCGACGATTGAACCCAGCGTCAACGCCCCGCCCCAGAACCACAGCTTTTCACCGGCGTTGAACTTGCCCGACGGCGTTTCCTTGCCGGAGAACAGGCCGCCAAAACTGAGGAACCAGCGCAGGTCGCCCTTTTCAGGGAAATTGTTGCGGATGAAGGTCCCGATCAGCAGCACCAGGAAAACGGTGAAGGCCGGCCCGGTGAAGTTGTGCAGATTCTTGCACAGGACCGCGAGCCACGAGAACAGCGTCAGGCCGAATACCGGGAGCAGGATGTGGCGGCCGAACAGGATGATCAGCCCTGACAGCGCCAGAATGCTGAAACTGATGGCGGTGCCCCAGTGCACGAGCCGCTCCCAGTTCGTGAAGCGCAGGATCAGGCGGCCGGTCGGCGTGCCGTGCAGTTTGATCTCGCCCTTGCGCACATAGAACAGGGCGATCGCGGCGAGCACAACCACCAGCAAGGTGCCGCCGTAGATCTTGATCGGGCCCTCGCGTACCTGGCGCCAGGTTTCGCCCATCGGCTGCACCAGAACGTCGGTCTCGATGCCGCGAACCTGCGTGACCTGCGGCGTGCCGGAGCGCACCTCTTTCCAGACCGGCTGGTTGTTGAGCGGCTGCTCCTGCTGCTGCCGCACCTGCTCCTTGGCGTAATCCTCCGCGCCGGCCGCCGCGCCCGGCAGCGCCGCCAGGATGGCCACTACCACCAGCAAGGTTCGCAAGCCTCGATCCATCATGCCGCTCTCCTTTCGGCCCGTTACTTGTTCTTCAGCCGAACGTATTCGTTCTGGCCCTGCTGAGTGCGCACCTTGATGGACTGCTCCCAGGACTCGCGGTTGCCCTGCTGCCACGGCGTCACCTGCGGATTGCCCTGCGGGGCGGCGTTGTTCCAGGGCGCGGTATCGGGCTTGCCCTGGTATTCGCCCTGCTTGTAGACGACCACGCCCTTGTCGCCGCAGGCGGCAAGCAGTGCCGCTGCGACGGCGGTCGCCACGATCCCGCGCGCGCGCATCATTTGTCGCCTTTCGCCGCGGCTGGCGCGGCCGGCTTGGCGGCCTCCGGCTTGCCGTAGGCGGTGGCCCAGCCCCACAGTTCCACACCCTTGCCGCGCGCGACGACCCGCTCGCGGAAAA
>CAZXNF010000218.1:6094-6480 GCA_964641785.1 uncultured Streptomycetaceae bacterium
ACCACGTCCGCGTCACCCCCGAGCAGCGCCTTGGTCGAGCACATTTCAGCGCAGGCCGGCAGCTTGCCTTCAGCCAGCCGGTTCTGTCCGTACTTGGCGAACTCCTCCGCCGAGCCGTCCTTCTCCGGCCCCCCCGCGCAGAAGGTGCATTTGTCCATCTTGCCGCGCAGACCGAAGGCGCCGTCCTGCGGAAACTGCGGCGCGCCGAAAGGGCAGGCGTAGAAGCAGTAGCCGCAGCCGATGCAGAGGTCCTTGTCGTGCAGCACCACGCCTTCCGGCGTCTTGTAGAAGCAGTCCACCGGGCACACCGCCATGCAGGGCGCGTCCGAGCAGTGCATGCACGCCACGGAGATCGACTTCTCGCCGGGCACACCGTCGTTCAGCGT
>CAZXNF010000219.1:0-6462 GCA_964641785.1 uncultured Streptomycetaceae bacterium
GCCGCCCGGCATGGAAGACCTGACGTCGCAGATCCAGGGCATGTTCCAGAACCTTGGCGGCGGGCGCCGGCGCCAGCGCAAGCTGAAGATCCGCGAGGCCATGAAGCTGCTGACGGACGAAGAGGCAGGCAAGCTCGTCAACGACGAGGAGTTGAAGCTGCAGGCGCTCGCCAATGTCGAGCAGAACGGTATCGTGTTCCTCGACGAAATCGACAAGATCGCGAGCCGGGCGGAAACCTCAGGCGCGGACGTCTCGCGCCAGGGCGTGCAGCGCGACCTGCTGCCGCTGGTCGAAGGCACGACGGTCACCACCAAGTACGGCGTCATCAAGACTGATCACATCCTGTTCATCGCCAGCGGCGCCTTCCATTTCGCCAAACCCTCAGACCTCATTCCCGAATTGCAGGGACGCTTCCCGATCCGCGTCGAACTGGCGAGCCTGACGGTCGATGACTTCCAGCGCATCCTGACCTCGACGGATGCCTGCCTGACCCGGCAGTACGAAGCGCTGCTCGCCACCGAGGAAGTGAAGCTCGAATTCCGCGCCGACGGCATCCAGCGCCTGGCCGAGATCGCCTGGCAGGTGAACGAGAAGACGGAGAACATCGGCGCGCGCCGGCTCTACACCGTCATGGAACGCCTGCTGGAGGATATCTCCTTCGATGCCACGAAGAAGAGCGGCGCCACCATGGTGATCGACGCCGCGTACGTGGACGGGCGGCTGCAGGATCTGGCGAAGAGCGAGGACCTCGCGCGCTACGTGCTGTAGCCCGGCGCTACCGCGACAGCACGATCGTCTTGATGCCCAGTGCCTGGCTGATGCGGTCGGCCGCTACGCGGGCCTCCGCCGGCGAGGCGAAGGGGCCGGCGTGGATGCGAAACAGGCCGTCGCGCGGGAACACATGCAGCTTGAGCGCGAGCCAGTCGAGCTGTGCCTTCATGCGCGCCAGGTAGTTGTCGGCGTTATCCTGGGAACCGAAGGCGCCGAGCTGGATGTACAGGCCGCCCCAGCGGCTGGTCATTGGCAGCACCGGCTCGCCCGTCGGCGTTTCAGTGCGGCTGACCGAGGCGGTGACGGGCGTCTCCGCCGAGGGCGGGCGCGGCCCGGCATTCCCGCTGCCCGGCACGATCAGCTCGACCTCCACCAGGCCGCTGCCGCTGGCGAGCAGGCCCAGTTTCCAGGCCGCCGTGTAGGAGAGATCGATCAGGCGGTCGCCGATGAAGGGGCCGCGGTCGTTGACGCGCACCACGACCGTCCTGCCGTTGGCGAGGCTGGTGACGCGAACGTAGCTCGGGATCGGCAGGATCGTGTGCGCGGCGGTCATCGCGTACATGTCGTACGGTTCGCCGGAAGAAGTCTTCAGGCCGTGATAGCGGCGCCCGTACCAGGTGGCGGTGCCGCGCGCGCGGTACGGACCCAGCGTCGTCATCGGCGTGTAGCTCCGTCCCATCACCGAATACGGGCGGGCGGTGCCGCGGTTGAGCGGCTCGAGTTTGGGGATTGCGTCAGGAATCTTGTCGAGGTCGGGCGGCGGGTTGTCGCCCGGGCCGTCGTCGAGATAGTAGGCGCCGCCGCGCGGGCCCGTCGCTAGGGGCTTGGCGGCGGGTTTGGTTTCCGGCGTCGACGGTGGCGTCGCCGCTGCCGTGCGGTCCGAGGTTTCGGCGGGCTCCCGCTTCTCGGCGCTGCCGCAGGCGGTGAGCATCCCGATCAAGACGAGAGACGAAAGACGAGAGACGAAAGAAGCAAACCCACGCCCCTGAATTTCTGTCTCTCGTCTCTCGTCTCTCGTCTTTCGCTGCTTCATTCTCATGTTTGAACGAGCCGCCGGTGCGTGGCGATGCTCATCAGCATGCCGAAGGACAGGCAGATCGTCACCATCGACGTGCCGCCGTACGACACCAGCGGGAGCGGCACGCCCACCACCGGCAGAATGCCGCTGACCATGCCCATGTTGACGAAGGCGTAGGTAAAGAACGTTAGCGTGATCGCGCCGGCCATCAGCCGCGTGAACAGGGTCTGCGCGTTGGCCGTGATGACGAAACCGCGCGCAATGACCAGCAGGTAGAGGAAGAGCAGCACCAGATTGCCGATCAGGCCGAACTCCTCGGAGTACACGGCAAAGATGAAGTCGGTGGTGCGTTCCGGAATGAAGTCGAGATGCGTCTGCGTGCCCGACAGCCAGCCCTTGCCCAAGATCCCGCCCGAGCCGACGGCGATCGTGGACTGGATGGTGTGGTAGCCGGCGCCCAGCGGATCGGCATTGGGATCGATCAGCGTGAGGATACGCCGCTGTTGATAGTCGTGCAGCATCGACCAGGCAAAGGGCATCGCGAAGCCGGCGGCGACCGCCAGGCCGCCGATGATGCGCCACGATAGCCCGGCCAGAAACAGCACGTAGCCGCCGGACGCGCCGATCATGAGGGCGGTGCCGAGGTCCGGCTGCCGTACGATGAGGCCCACGGGGATGAGCAGCAACGCGGCGGCAATGGCGAAATTCCGCAGGCGCAGCCCCGCCTCGAAACGCTCGAAGTACCACGCCAGTACCAGCGGCACGGCGATGCGCATCAGTTCGGAGGGCTGGATGCGGGTGACGCCGACGTGCAGCCAGCGCCGCGCCCCATTGACCACTTCGCCGAAGAGCGCGACGCAGATCAGCAACAGCAGGCCGACGATATAGGCCGGCAGCGCGAGCCGCTGATAGGAATGCGGCGAAATATTGGCGGCGATGTACATGATGGTGAGCGCCACCGTCATGTTGATGAGCTGGCCCGAGATCCGCGACAGACTCTGGTTCGATGCGCTGAAGAGGGTGACGAGGCTCACCAGCATCAGCATCAGCATGGCCGCGAGCAGCCACCCGTCCACATGCTGGGTCAGGTAGCGCACAAGACGCCGCAGGATGATCTTCATTCCGGTGCGGGGGCGAGGACTTGTTTGCCGAGCAGGTAGTAGTCGAACACCTGGCGGGCGATCGGCGCGGCGGCGCGCGCGCCGAAGCCCCCGTTTTCCACGATGACGGCCACCGCGATGGTCGGTTTGTCGGCAGGGGCGTAGGCGATGTAGAGCGCGTGGTCGCGGTGGCGCTCGGCGACGCGGCTCTCCACGTAGGTCTCGCCCTGCTTGATGGCGATCACCTGCGCCGTGCCGGTTTTGCCCGCGGAAACGTAGGGCGCCCCGGCGAAGGCCCGCGCGCCGGTGCCCTCCTTGGCCACGCCGACCAGGGCGTCCTGGACGACCTTCAGGTGTTCCGGTGTGAAGGGCAGCGTGCGCAGCGGCTTCGGCTCGACGTAGGTGCGGATGTTCGTGCGGATGTCGTCGATGTAATTCACCAGGTGCGGGCGGAACATCACGCCGTTGTTGGCGATGGCCGCGGTCGCATGCGCCAGTTGCAGCGGCGTATACGAGTTGTAGCCCTGGCCGATGGCGACGCTGACGGTTTCGCCCGCGAACCATTTCTGGCGGAAGCGCTTCCATTTCCATTCCTGTGAGGGCAGCACACCCCTGGACTCACCCTGGATGTCGAGGCCCGTGCGCGAACCAAAGCCGAACTCGCCGATGAATTTGGTGATGTTGTCGATGCCGAGATCGTTGGCGAGCACGTAGTAGTAGGTGTCGCAGGACACGACGATGGACTTGTACATGTCCACCAGGCCGTGGCCGCCGAGCTTGTCGTCGCGGAAGACGTGCCCGCCGAAGATGAAGAACCCCGGGTCGGAAATCGTCTGTTCGGGGCGGCGCTTGCCGGCGGCGAGCGCGGCGAGTGCCATGAACGGCTTGAAGGTGGACCCGGGGGGATAAGTGCCGGCCAGCGCGCGGTTGACCATGGGGCGGTCGGGCGATTCGTTCAGTTCCTTCCAGCTCACGGGGTCGATGCCGTCGACGAATAGATTGGGGTCGAACCCGGGTTTGGATACGAAGGCCAGCACGCCGCCGGTCGCAGGTTCGATCGCGACCAGCGCCCCCCGGCGGTCGCCAAAAGCGCGGTAGACCACTTCCTGCAGCTTGGCGTCGAGCTTGAGCACCAGGCTTGCGCCCGACTCGGGCGGCGTTTTGGAGAGCGTGCGTACCGCGCGGCCGCCCGAGTCGACTTCAACTTGCGCGACGCCGGTCGTGCCGTGCAGGTAGGCTTCGTAGCTCTGCTCGAGCCCTGTCTTGCCGATGTAGTCGGTGCCCTTGTAGTTGGCGGCGTTGCCGCTGGCTTCAAGTTCCTCGACTTCCCGCTTGTTGATGCGGCCGATGTGGCCCACCACGTGCGAGAACAGTTCGCCCTGCGGGTACTGGCGGAAAAGCCGCGCGTTGATGTCGACGCCGGGAAAGCGGTAGCGGTTGGCGGCGAAGCGCGCGATCTCCTCGTCGGAGAGGCGCGTGCGGATCGGCAGGCTTTCGAAGCTCTTGCTTTCGTCGAGGAGCTTGCGGAAGCGCCGCCGGTCGCGTGGCTGGATGTCGACCACGGTGGCCAGGTCGTTGATCAGCACGTCCAAATCGGGCACTTTGCTGGGCGTGATCTCGAGCGTGTAGGCCGAGTAATTGCGCGCCAGCACCACGCCGTTGCGGTCAGTGATGATGCCGCGGTTGGGCACGATCGGCACGATCGAGATGCGGTTGGCCTCCGCCAGCGTGTGGTAGTGGTCGTGCTGCACCACCTGCAACCACACGAAGCGCAGGAGCAGCAGAAAGAACAGGAGCAGCACGAAGCCCGCCATGAGGGCGAGGCGGAGCCGGAACTCGTGGATTTCCTGCCGCAGGTTGCGCAGTTCGACGTAGCCGGAGGCCATGGGCGTTGTGCGCTAGATCTGGTCCGGGTCCGACTTCGGAATGCGCGGTGTGCGCATTAGTGCGCACAGCGGCGCCCACAGGATGGCGCCCAGCAGCGCCGGAAAGAAGTAGGCGATACCGGGAAACTGCGCGCCGTTCGCGAGCCGCAGGCCGAGCACGATCAGCTGGTTCAGCAGCAGCAGCGCCAGCACGTGCCAGAACTGATGCTTCATCGGAAAGCTCTGGATGCGGCGGTGCAGTACGATCGCCGCGAAGGCCAGCACGCTGTAGGCGAGCGCGTGCTGGCCGAACAGCGCGCCGTTCGCGACGTCCATCACGAGCCCGAGGGTCCACGCCGTGAAGAAGCCGACCCTGCGCGGCTGGTCCACGCACCAGTAGAGGACGGCAAGCGCCACGAAGTCCGTCTTGAGGAGGATCCAGACGCCGGACCACGGCAACAGGTTCAGCGCGAGGGCCAGCGCCAGCGTCACCACGATGAACGCCGGCCGCACGGGCAGCAGGATCAGTTGCGGCGGGCGGGCGCGGGCTTCCATCAGCCGCCCTTTCGCGTCTTGCCGCGCTTGGGCGCCGCCGCCTCGTCCGCCGGCGGTTGCGCCGGACGGTCGGGCTGCCAGTCGAGCACCAGCAACTGGGTATGGCGCGCCACCCCGGCGACGGGCTTGCCAAGGATGCGGGCAAACAGCGCGGCAGGATCGCGCTCGACCGCGGTCACTTCGGCCACCGGCAGACCCGGCGGGTAGGTGCCGTCGATACCCGAGGTCACCAGCCGGTCACCGGTCTGGAAATCCGCGTTCAGCGGAATGAACTTGAGTTCGAGCCGGCCGTCGTTGCCGGTGCCCGCGAGCACGGCACGCAGGCCGTTGCGCAGATTCTGCACCGGCACCAGTTGTTCCCGGTCGGTGATCAGCGTCACCTCCGACACCCAGGGATGCACGCGCGTCACCTGCCCGACGACGCCGAGGTCATCCACGGCAGGGGCGCCCCGCTGCAGGCCCTGCTTGGCGCCCTTGTCGATGACGACGCGGCGGGCGAAGGGATCGCGGCCCGAATACAGCACCTCGGCAGCGGTGGCGCGTCCTGGCTGGCGGGCACGCGCTTCCAGCAGCGCGCGCAGGTGCGCGTTCTCTGCGTCGAGCGCCTCCAGGCGCTGCAGGTTGGTCGTGTCCGCCAGCCGCTGCTCGACCAGCCGGGCGTTCTCGATCTTGAGCGCGGACTGCGAGGAAAAGAAGCCACCGATGTTGCCGAGGAGCTGGAAAGGGGCGAGCACCGTGCGTTGAACGGGGTAGAGGATGGTCGCGATTCCGGCGCGCAGCGGCTCAAGATAGTGGTAGCGGGCGTCCGCGACGATCAGTGCGATCGAGAGGAGCGCAAAGAAAACGAGCCGGGCGAGGGCGGTGGGGCCGCGCTTGAAAAAAGGCGGCGGCGCGTATTCCATCAGGCGTGAGGGGTGAGGCGAGAGGGGTGAGGCGTGACTCGTAGGGCGGAAATCGTCTTGCGCTTCACGCCTTACGTCTCACGCCGGGCGCCTCACTCATCCGTAAAGATGCCTGCCAGCTTGTCGATGCGCTCGAGCGCCATGCCGGAGCCGCGCACCACGCAGGTCAGCGGGTCTTCGGCGACGATCACGGGAAGGCCGGTCTCTTCCATGAACAGGCGGTCGATGTCGCGCAGCAGCGCGCCGCCGC
>CAZXNF010000220.1:0-6457 GCA_964641785.1 uncultured Streptomycetaceae bacterium
CCGCGGCGGCGCGGGCGGCACCATCGGCGCGGAAGTGGTGGCGCGTTCGGCGCCGGACGGCTACACGGTCATGATCGGCCACGTCGGCACGCACGCGATCAACGTCAGCCTCTACCAGAAGGTCGGCTATGACCCGGTGAAGGACTTCCAGCCGATCTCCCTGCTGGCCACGCTGCCCTTCGTGCTCGTCGTCAACGCCGGCTTCGCGCCGCGCAACGTGAAAGAGTTGCTCGTGCTGGCCAGAGCCAAACCCGGGTCGATCAATTTCGCCTCCGCCGGCAGCGGCGGACCGACGCACCTCGCCGGCGAAATGTTCAAGAGCGCGGCGGCTATCGACATCGTGCACATCCCGTACAAGGGCAATGCCGCGGCGCTGACGGACCTGGCCGGCGGCCAGGTGCAGATGATGTTCAGCAACATGCTGACCGCGATGCCCCACGTGCGTACCGGCCGGCTGCGCGCGCTGGCGGTCTCGACGGCGAAACGCTCGCCGCAGGCGCCGGACCTGCCGACCGTGGCGGAGTCGGGCGTACCGGGCTTCGATGTCACGCCGTGGTACGGCGTGCTGGCGCCCGCTGGCCTGCCGGCGCCGCTGGTCGCGAAGTGGAACCGCGAAATCGTCCGCATCGTACCGCTGCCGGACATGAAGGAGAAGTTCGTCGCCCAGGGCATCGATCTGGCATCCAGCACACCGGCCGAGTTCGGCGCGCTGATCAAGAGCGAGATCCCGAAATGGCGCAAGGTCGTGAAGGACACCGGCGCAAAAGCGGACTAGCCGCGCGGTTGCGCCTTACTGCGGCCTAAGTCCCAGCCGCTCCACCGCGCGCCCTTCTTCCTCCAGCATCCGCCGCGCCCACAGCGCGAAATCCTCGCTCGACTGGTAGTAGGCTTCCATGCCGGCCCGCTCGAGGATCTTGCGGAACTCGGGGTCATCCAGCGCGCGCTTGAACGCATCGTGCAGCGTCCGCACCACGCGCGGGTCCATGCCCTTCGGTCCGACGACGCCCCACGGCGAGTTGGCGACGATGCCGTACAACTCTTTCAGCGTCGGCACCGCAGGCGCGCGCGGCGAACGGTTCTCCGTCCACATCACGAGCGTGCGCACCTGCCCGGCATCCACCAGTTCCCACGGCGGCGAGCCGGCCTGCGACGCGGCTTCCCCGCTGCGCAGCGCCGTCACCGCGTCCGCGCTGCCCTTGTACGGGATGTGCAGCCACTGGATGCCCAGCCGCTGGCCGATATCCTCCATCGTCAGGTGCAGGCTGGTGCCGACCCCGGGACTCGCGTAGCTGACCTTGCCGGGATTCGCCCGGGAAAAGCGGATGAACTCGTCCCAGGTCTTGTAGGGCGCATCCGCGCGCACCGACACGCCGAACTGGTAACCCGCCGCGCCGATGATCCAGGTCAGATCGCGCACCGGATCGAAATTCGTCTTCACCATGTGCGGCAGGCGGAACACGCCGAGCGGCGCCTGCGCCAGCGTGTAGCCGTCCGGTTTCGCCCCAGCCACCTGCTGCGCGCCGAGCGCGCCGCCCGCGCCGGGTTTATTCTCGATGATGATGCGCTGGCCGAGCTGCCGCGACGCCGCGTCCGCGAGGCCCCGCATGGCGATGTCGGTGGGCCCGCCGGGCGTCCACGGGCAGTACAGCGTGATGGGCCGCTCGGGATAGGTTTGCGCGAACGCCGGCATCGCGCCCAGCCAGCCGGCGCCGAGAATCAGCAAGCAGGCGAGCGCCTTCATTGCTTCAACCCCAGCCGTTCGACGATCGCCTTCTGTTCTTCAAAGGTGCGCCGCGCATAGCTGGCGTACTCATCGGTCGGCACGTACCAGTTCTCCTGGTCGAGCCGCGCGATCGTCTTCTGATAGGCCGGATCGTCCAGCGCCTTGCGGAACGCGTCGTGCAGGATTTTCACCACCTTCGGGTCCATGCTTTTGGGTCCCGCCAGGCCGTACGGCGAGTTGGAGACGATGCCGTAGCCAAGCTCCTTCAGCGTCGGCACCGAGGGCCAGCGCTTTGACCGCTCCGCGCCCCAGATCGACAGCATGCGGAACTTGCCGGCGTCGATGAGTTCGCCCCAGCCCGTGGAGTCGGCGGACATATTGACGTGGCCACCGAGCAGCGATGCCGTCGCGTCGGCGTTGCCCTTGAACGGCACCTGCAGCCACTGCACGCCGTCTTTGGCGGCCAGTTCCTCCATCGTGATGTGCAGGCTGGTGCCCGTGCCGGGCGTCGCGTAGGTCAGCTTGCCCGGATTGGCCTTGGCGAAGGCGATCATCTCCTGCCAGGTCTTCCACGGCGCGTCCGCCCGGACCACCACGCCGAAGGTGTAACCGGTGATGCCCATGATCCAGGTGAAGTCGTTGAGGGCGTCGAACTCGACCTTCGTCATGTGCGGCAGCCGGAAAACCGTGATCGGGATCTGCGTGATCGTGTAACCGTCGGGCCGCGCGTTCCTCGCCACGGACGCCGGCCCGATGGTGCCGCTGGCCCCGGCCCGGTTCTCGACGATGACGCGCTGCCCCAGATGCTTGCCGGCCGCCTCCGCGAGCGCGCGCATCGCGACATCGGTGCCGCCACCGGCCGACCACGGCACCACCAGCGTGACTGGACGGTCCGGAAACGACTGTGCCGCCGCCGTCAACGGCATGCACACACACACCGCCGCCAGAACAGCGGCGCTCCATTGCCATCGTTGCATGATGTCCCCTCCTGCTGCTTGGTATTCGTCCGCCGGATGGCGCCCTTGGCGGGCGGTTTCTTGGCTCATCGCGACGACGGCTAGAATACACGCATCGGCAGGCCCGGATAGCGCGGCCATGCGCCCGGGCGAACAGCGGGAACGATTATTGCTGGCTATCGGGACTTTCGACCATCAACATCAAGGAGCAAACAACGATGGCCCTGATCCGGCACCTACTCAGCCTTTTGCTGGTACCGCTTCCGCTCGCCGCCGCCCACGCGCAGGACGTGAAGAACTTTCCGGACCGCCCGCTCCGGATCATCACCGGCTACCTGCCGGGCGGCGTCAGCGACACCATCGCGCGCACCATGGCCGAAAAGCTTGGCGAACGCCTCGGCCAGCGCATCATCATCGATGGTCGGCCGGGCGCCGGCGGCACCCTCAGCATGGACCTCTCGGCCAACGCCACGCCCGACGGCTACACCATCTTCATGGGCCAGCCCGTCATCACCATCAGCCCCACCTTCAAGCGCAAGTTCGCCTACGACCCGCTCAAGGCCTTCGCGCCGGTCTCGCTGGTCGGCCAGGGCGCGACCATCCTGGTCGTGAATCCGAACACCCCGGCGAACTCGGTGAAGGAACTGATCGCCTACGGCAAGTCCAAGCCGCCCGGCGAACTGCGCTACGGCCACTCCGGTCAGGGCTCGACCAACCACCTGGCCGGCGAACTGTTCTCCTTCATGAGTGGCGTCAAGCTCACGGAGATTCCCTACAAGGGCGCGGCGGCGAACATCCTCGCGGTGCTGCAGGGTGAAGTCCAGGTCTCGTTCCTGCCGGTGCTGGCGGCGGTGCCGCATATTAAAAGCGGCCGGCTCAAGGCTCTGGGCGTCACCAGCGCCAAGCGCTCGCAGGGCGCGCCCGACGTGCCCCCCATCGGCGACGCCCTCCCGGGCTACGAGGTGCCGGTGTGGTACGGGCTGGTGGTGCCGGTGAAAACGCCCAACGCCATCGTGCAGAAGCTCAACCAGGAAATGAAAGTCGTGCTCGCCCAGCCGGACGTGATCAAACGCATGGCCGAACAGGGCATCGACGTGCAGTACACGACCACCGCCGAGTTCTCCAAGCTGATTGCCGAGGACGCCGTGCGCTGGGCCAAGCTGGTGAAGGAAGCGAACCTGGTGCTCGAATGACCGCCGCATCCCTGCGCGCCCTGGCGCTCGTCGCGAGTCTCGGCCTGACGCTCTCGACCGCCGCCACGGCCGCCGACGCTCCTTATCCGACGCGGCCGATCCGCTTTGTCGTTGGCTTCCTGCCGGGCGGTCCCAGCGACACCATTGCCCGGGTCGTCGGCATCAAGCTCGGCGAGGCGCTCGGCCAGCCGGTCATCATCGACAACCGCGCCGGCGCCGGCGGCAACATCAGCGCGGAAATCGTTGCCGACGCCGTGCCCGACGGCCACACGCTACTGCTCGCCACCGGCGCGCCGCTGGTCATGGCGCCCATCCTGGGCACCAAGGTCGGCTTCGTTCCCGAGCGCGACTTCGCTGCAGTGAGCAACCTCGGCGGATCGATGAGCATCCTCGTCGCCCACCCGTCGTTGCCGGCGAACAACGTCAAGGAACTCATCGCTTATGCCAAACCGCGTCCCGGCGAGGTGAACTACGCCTCTTCCGGGGTCGCCACGGCCAATCACCTCGCCGCGGAACTGCTGTGCTCGATGGCCGGCATTCAGATGACGCACGTGCCTTATAAAGGCAGCGGCGCCGCCCTGCCTGCGCTGATCGGCGGCCAGGTGAAGCTCGGCTTTGGCCCGCTGTTGCCCGCCATTCCGCACGTGAAAGCAGCGCGGCTCAAGGCAATCGGCGTGTCCGGGCTCAAGCGCTCCTCCGCGGTGCCCGACATTCCGGCGATTGCAGAAACCCTGCCCGGCTACGAGGTCAATTCCTGGTACGGTGTTTTCGTGCCGGCGATAACGCCCAAGCCGGTGGTGGCAAGGCTGAACCAGACCCTGATCGCGGTCCTCGCCCAGCCCGACGTCAAGGAGCGTCTGGCCCGCGACGGCGTCGACGCCGCCGGCAGCACGCCGGAGGCGCTCAACGCCATCGTTCAGGCGGAGAAGAAGCTCTGGACCAAGGTGGTGCGCGACGCCAACATCAAGGTCGAATAGCGTTCGCTCTCAGACTATGAGCGCGTCGAGAACGCGGTGAGAACGCGGTAGTACCCGGCGACCGGATGATAGGCGACAGACCAGACTGGCACTTACTTTAGGTTCCTTCCCTCGCTTGCGGGGGAAGGCCAGGATGGGGGCGAGCGATTTTGCCCCACTCCCTGCCCCTCCCCCGCATCGATCTGGACGCGGGCGACTTTGGTTTCGGACTTGCCCAGTTGGGAGAAGTAGCGCAGGCCGACATAGCTCGCGAGGAGGCCAATGATCACGAGGACCATCAGGAGCACGAGAAGTGAGAATCCCTGCCCAAATTGCTTTGGCGAATCTGCATACATACTTTCATTTGCTTAGCTCAGCCAGTGACTTCAGCACCACCCCAACGGACGTAGATTCCCAGAAAACGTGGTCTGTCCCCTATTATTCTTGTCCCCTATTATTCTTCAAGTCGCCGCCACATTGCGGGCAATGCTCGATGTCGATGTCGATGTCGAAAACGCGCTTGAGCAAGCGCGCCCAGCTCAAGCGTGCCGGTGCGCGGGCGTGCTCCTCGGGGTTTTCGCCGGGCTTCCCAGCCGTGCCCGGCACGATCGCGGCATGCAGCCCGGCATTGGGCGCCAGCACGCCGCGGAAGTGGATCAGGTGCAGGCGCGGACACGGAACCAGCGCGGCCAGGCGCTGCATGAATTCCAGCGGCGTAACCTATTCCTTATGACTCCTAAATCGCGCACTCGCAGCTCTCTACTCTTGCTCCTGCTCTTCATCCTTTGTAACGAGGCCCTAGCCGGCGCTGGAATGATTGCTGTCTATGATGGCACGGGCAAACTTTGTGAAGAAGAAAGTCCAGAGTACCCTGTTGTCCACCTAACCTCGGAACAAGCCATCTCATCGCTGAAGGACTGGCTCCAAGGGCGCCCGCAATCGCTCAAGCTGACCGAGCCCACCGACAAAAAGCGCGTCATGTTTCGCCCAAGTCCCGAAATCGCATTCACCGGATACATAAAGTTTTGCGGCCCCGAAGAACGCCACCTCTACTTCTCAGCCTTGATCGAGCACCTCAAAGAACCTCAGAGAAATGAACGGGCTTATGTTCTTCTTCTTCTCCACAGCCGCTCAGCGCTGCTCCTCGAAATAGTACGGAAAAAACTCACCTTAGATTCTCTTGATGAGACGTTTCGAAAAAACCTTGAGAAGGCAAAGCGACTGATCGTCTACCAAAGAAAAACTCCCGAGCCCTATCCGACTGAGACCGTAGTCAAAAGAATCGAAAAGTGGCTTAAACCACAAGCGCCCTAGCAGCCTGTCGGGCCGAGATTTGGCTGAAATGATCTGAATAATAGGGGACAGATGAATAACAGGGGACAGACCACGATTTCAGAAGCTCGTCAGCCGTAGCTGACCGCGCCCGTCCGCTGGTTTCATCGACCGTACTGCTCGCGCGCCGCCGCGGCGCTGACCTTACCGTCGGCCACGTCGTCCACCACACGCTGGCGGCGCGCCGGATCGCCGCATAATACATAATAGGGGACAGACCACGATTTCAAAGACTCGCCGGCCTGGGCTGACCGCGCTCGCTGACGCGTATCTTAGGCCTCCCCGCCTTGCCACGCG
>CAZXNF010000221.1:0-6440 GCA_964641785.1 uncultured Streptomycetaceae bacterium
ATCGCGCGTGTGGCATCGGCCGCCGCGGTCAACGCGGTCAGGCTGACGTCGTCCGAATACGCGAAGGCGGTCTTCTCGCCGGACACCGCCCGCACGCCCACGCCCTCGTCGATGTTGAAACTGCCCGACTTGACGATGCCTTCCTCGAGACTCCACCCTTCGCTGCGCGAATACTGGAAATAGAGATCCGCGTAATCAACCTTGTGCGCCATCAGCCGGCCAAACACCTGGTCGAGCGCGGCATAGTCGAGCGCGTGCGGGGCGAGCAGCGTCGCCTGCGCGGTCGCGAGGGGGTCGAGGATTTTGGTCGGGGTCGCGGTCATGAAGGGGGCTCGGTGAGGGGTGATGGGTGAGGGGTGATGGGTAATGGGTAATGGGTAATGGGTAAATCGTACCTCATCCCCCATCCCTCATCCCTCATCCCTGCAGTTTGATGGCGCCGGTTCGCGCCCGAGTGTGCGGTGCTCCAGCGCCGGGAGGTTGGCCCGCATCCGCCTCAGGAAGGCCAGATCCATGTCGGCAACCACCACGCCCGGGCCCTTGGGCAACCGGTCGATCACGGCGCCCCACGGGTCGACGATCATGCTGTCGCCGTGGGTTTCGCGGCCATTGGCGTGCAGGCCGCCTTGGGCGGCGGCCAGGACGTAGGCCAGGTTTTCGATCGCCCGTGCCCGCAGCAGGGTCTCCCAGTGCGCGCGCCCGGTGGTCGCCGTGAAGGCCGACGGCGCCAGGATCAGGTCCACCGGCTGCATCGCACGGTAGAGCTCCGGGAAACGCAGGTCGTAGCAGATCGACAGGCCCATCCGACCGAAGGGCGTGTCGAGAACCTGCACCGCGGCGCCGGGCTCGATGGTGCGCGACTCCTGGTAGCGCTCGGCGCCATTGTCGAAGCCGAAGAGGTGAATCTTGTCGTAGCGCGCGACGCGCCGGCCGCCCTCGTCGTAGACCAGTGAACTGTTGCGTACGCGGCCCGGATCGTCGCAGGCGAGCGGCGCCGAGCCGCCCACCAGCCAGATGCCGTGCTGGCGCGCGGTGGCCGCGAGGAAATCCTGGATCGCCCCCGTGCCCTCGCGCTCGCGCACCGCCACCTTGTCCTCGTCGCGCAGGCCGAGGATGGCGAAGTATTCTGGCAGCACCACCAGGCCCGCGCCGCGCGCGACCGCCTGCGCGATCAGGTCGCCGGCCACCGCCAGGTTCTCCGGCACGGTCGGGCCCGACACCATCTGCACAGCGGCGATGCGTTGCTTGTCGGTCATGGCGCGTTCACGGTTTGAGTTCGATGACGAGGTTCTCGCGCGGCCGCAGATCCGAAGCCAGCGCGATGCGCGCGCCGTCGAGCGCCAACGCCATCAGCCAGGCCCGGAGCTCCTCCGCCTGCAACTGGCCGTCGGGTCCCGGCGCGTGGCGGATGACCAGCCGCGCACCCGGCCGCGCGAGCATCGCGTCCGCCGCCTGCCGCACCGCCGGCGAGGCCTGCACGCTCTGCGCGCTGCGCGGACGATCCCACAGGTCCGGCGCCACCGGGAAATTCTGCGCGCCCGCCGGGAGCGCGCCCGCGACGAACCACAGCAGCAGAAACGTGCGCTTCATTTCTTCTTCAACTGCAGATTCTTCGCATCCGCCGGCGCGGGAATCGGCACGCTGACCTCCGGTGCTTCCGCCTTGGCCGGCGTCTCGCTCCCCTTGATCACGACAGGGTCCACCCACGAGCCGGTGATACGGTATTCGTAGGACGCCATTTCGTTCACCGGGTTGCGCAACAGATTCTGCAGCACGTAGGTCGCGACGCCTGCGATCGGGCCACCGATCAGGGCGCCCGCCAGGGCGCCCGCCACCGACAGCGAGTCGCCAACGAAAGGCGTGACCTTCACGCGCAGGTTCTGCGTCTCGCGTACGATGTCCACCTCGCCGCTCAGCACGATGCGCGCGGACGCCGCGTTGATGCGCATGCTTTCGGTCGCCGCCACGCCCCGCGTGATCTTGACCGTGGAAATGATGTCGTCGTAGGCGAGGCCTTCGCTGAAGATGTCGCGAAAATCGAGCGACAGCCGGCGCGGAATGGATTGCAGCGAAATCACGCCGAGCAGCTTGCCGAGGCCGGGGTCGAGCTTGATGAACTGTCCCTTCTGCGATTCGATGATGATGGTGCCGGAGAGCGAGGGATAGTCGATGTCGTAGGGCACGCCGTTCCACTGCAAGGGGCCTTCGATCTTGCCGGTGCCGTCCTTGATGCCCGGCGGCAGGCCGAGGCGATCGAGAAACTTGCCGATGTTGACGACGTCGAGCCGCACGTTGATCTGGGTGCGCGGGACCGCCAGCGAGGCCAGCCATAGCCCCTCAATCCCGAGCGCGCCGTCGGGGTTGGAGATCCTCAGCTTGTCGATCTTCCAGTCGCGACCCTCGGGCACCGCGTTGAGTTCGAGCCGCCCGAGCTTTTTGCCGCGGAACACGAAATCTTCGGCAGTCACGTCGAGGGCCGGCAGTTCACGCGGCTGGAACGCAGTCGCCCCCGTCGGCGACGGCTTGCCCCCCCCCACCGGCACTTGCGTGGCCGGCAGGTCGAAGCGTTTCAAACGCGCCGTCAGCTTGCCCTTGTCGCTTGCGCTCCACGACACGTCGCCCGCCACTTCCGTCGCGTTGATGGTCCCGGCCCAGGCATTACCCTTCTGCAGGACGTTCAGCGCGACGCCGTGAAATTGCTTGCCGAGCACCTCGAGTTCGTCGACCTTGACGTCGAGCCCGGCCAGTTCGACGGCGCCGCCGCTGGCCGCCCCCTTCACGGTCAGCAGTGCCAGCCAGCCGTCCAGATCGAGGCGCTTCGCCGTGCCGCTCACCCAGATGCCGCGCCGCTCCGGCGCCGGCGCCACGCCGCCAAAAACGACGGTGGCACGCTCGGTAGTAATGGTGTTGCCGGCGATCCTGCGCACCGACTGCATGGAGACCAGGTCGCCGAAGGACAATTGCACGCTGTCCTGCTGCGGCGACAGGAAACGCCGCTCGAAGCGCATCGGCAGGGGTTCGTTCGCCGCCTTGGCGAGCGGCGCCGGCCAGTCGGTGCTGGCGCCCTGCAGGTTGCTCTCGACGACCAGGTCGGCCAGGCGGTTCTTCAGCGTGACCACCGCGCGCCAGTCGAAGGCCCCGCGCATGGCACTGACCATCGGGTGCGAGATCTGCTGCTTGAAGCTGTCGAGGTTGGCGCGCCCCTGCACGTTGACGCGCACGGCACCGCTCTTGTCGGTCGTGCCGGTCGCGGTGGCGGGTCCGCCGAGCATGTTGAAGGTGGCGCCGGGCAGGCGCACCAGGCTGTCCGTGAATTCCAGGCGGGCGTTCAGCTGCTCTAACGCTGGCAGGTCCGGGTCGATCGCCACGCGGTTGTTGACGAACTGGTAGGCCCCGTTGAGCTTCGTCTGCTCCGTGTGCAGCAGCGGCATCTCGAAGGACAGCGCCAGGCGGCCGCGGCCGTCGGCCGTGATGCCGTCCGTGAAGCGTTCGATCATGCGGGCGACCGGACTCTCATCGATGAAGCGCAGGAAATCCGAGGTCGGGCCCTCGGCCTCGCCGGTCAGCTTGAGGATGCTGCCCTTCTCCGCCACCAGTTCCGGAATTTCGGCGCGGACGCGCGTCAGCCGCGTGCCGTAGAGGGAGGCCTCCCGGGCCAGCACATCCAGCCGGTTGCCAATGAACAGCAGGTCCGCATCGATGCCGTCCAGCGCGGGCCAGCCTTCCGCGTAATCGAGCTTGACGTTCTCCACCTTGGCGGCGACGCGGAACTGACCCGCCTTGCCGTCCGGAAACGGGAATTCGCGCAGGTCACCTTTGACGCGCAACCGCACGTCGCCCGACGAACCGGCGAGCACCGCACGCTCGATCCAGGGCCGCGAATTCCGCGCGACGTTGATGGGCAGGTAGCGGGGCATCGAACGGGCATCGGCGCGCGACAACTGCCCGTTGAGGTCGATCACGCCGGGCGCATCGGTCATCGTCTGGTAGGTGCCGTAGACCTGGCCGGCCAGGTCGCGATTGGCGAACTGCACGTTGTTCAGTTGCACCTCCCATTCCTTGCCGCCGGCGAGACGGGTCCAGCCCACCTGCGCGCCCAGGCTGTCGAATTCGAGCCGCTCGCGGAAAATCTGCGGCAGTTCGGCGGCCGCGGCCTGACTGTTGATGAACAAGGTGCCATTCTTCTCGCTGCCCTCGACGTGGCCGGTGATGCCGCTGAAGCCCGGCAGGCGGCCGACCGGGGCCAAGGTGAGGTTGACGAAGCGGGCCTTGGCGCTGAACTCCTGCGGCTGCGGCCAGGCCCCCTTCCACTTCACCGCCAGGTCGTACACGCTGCCCGCGGGCGCGAAGGCAGCGAACTCGTCGCGCACGTCCTTGGGAATCGGCAGATTGGCCGCCAGCGCGAACAGCGGCTCGAGATCCAGCGCGTTGGCGCGCAGTTCGCCGCGCTGCGACTCCGGCTTGGCGCCGCGCACGCGGAAGTTCAGGTCCACCGGCTGCTGGGCCAGGCCCTCGTGCGCGGCGACCGTGAGGCGCTGGGTGCTGACTTCGAAGCCGTCGTCGAACTGCTTCCAGCCGACGCGCCCCTTCAGCTGCGTAAGCTCCAGCGGCGTGCCGTCCGTGTTCAGGCGCGTGCGCACGCGCGCCAGTTCCACGTCCGCGGTGAGGTCCTTCAACTGGCCGGCGTCCAGCCCGACCCATAGCCGCAGCGCGCCGACGCCGCTCGGGAATGCCACCGGGAAGGTGACCCATTGCTGCCAGGCGGCGATGTCGGTGTAATCCACCTCTACGAACAGCGTCCCCTCCCAGCGCTGGAGGTCCGAGACGCGCTCGCCGGTCAGGTCGCCGCGCAGGTCGAGCGGCGCCGCCAGTTCGGGCGGCGGCGTCGCGCGCAGGCCGAAGCGATGCCGGTCACCCCGGTTCTCGAGACGAAAATTCACCGCGTTCAGTTGCAGCGGGCGGGCGCCGCGCTGGTCGTCCTGCCAGCGCACCTGCGCGTCGTGCACCGAGATCCGGCGCTGGCGCAGCAGCCAGTCCGAGAATCCGCTGCCGTCGGCTTCGGTCGCCTGAACCTCGACACCGGCGATGTGGATCACACCCTTCGCGTCGCGGCGCACGCTCAGGTTGGGGCGGTAGATGTCGAGCGCGTAGAAACGCAGGTCCCATGCGTACAGGCTCCACCATGAAATCGTGCTGTCCACGCGCTCCAGCGCGAGCGAGACCTGCCCCTTGTCGTCGTAGATGCGCAGGTCGGTCAGCGTGAGGTAGGGATGCAGCCCTTCCCAGTTGCCCGCGAGGGTGCCGATCGTGACCTTCTGGCCGAAGGCTGCGGTGAGCTTCTCGGCGATCTGTTCGCGATGTTCGTCGATCGTCGGCAGCACGACGTAGCGCGCAGCGAGCATGACCACGAGGAAGACGGAACCGAAAGCGATAACGGACCATGCCGCCACGCTGTACAGCCACAGCGAGCCGTGTTTGACTCCGCGCCCCACGGCCTTCGCGACCCGTTTCAACCGGTTCCTCTCAAATCCCACTCACGCAATAAACTCGCAATAAATCAATAGAATGTGAAGCTTCTTCGATCATTTGGCCATTTTACGTGAACCCCGCCACGAGGGGCAGCGCCTGTGCAGCCTGTATATAACGCCGCCCCCCTGGTTTCGGGGGACGCGGCGATTGCCCGGGCCCGCACCCTGTCCCGCTACTTCGACCGCACGCTCACCGCCCATCCTGCGGCCCTGCCCTCCGCCGAGGTCGGCGTGCCACTCACGGCCGTGGCCCTGGCAGAAGCCGCCGCCGGCTTAGCCGCGGCCGCCGACGAGGCCGCCCTCAAGTCCGGCCTGCGCGCGCTGCGGCGGCGGGTCATGCTGCGCGTGATCGCGCGCGACCTCGCCGGCCTCGCCACGCTCGATGAAGTGGTCGCTACCGTCTCCGCGCTCGCCGACAGTACCGTCGGCGCGGCGGCGGACTGGCTCGAGCGCGACCTCACCGCGCGTCACGGCACGCCCCGCGGGGAAACCGGTGGCGCACCCCAGCAGCTGCACGTGGTCGCCATGGGCAAGATGGGAGGCTGCGAATTGAACCCCTCGTCCGACATCGATCTGGTCATGGTCTATCCCGAAGAGGGCCAGACCGACGGTCCGCGCCCGCTGACCAACCACGAGTTCTTCGTGCGCCTCGCCCAGCGGCTGACCGGCGTGCTGTCGGAGATCACGCCCGACGGCTTCGTGTTCCGCGTGGACAACCGCCTGCGCCCGTGGGGCGACGCCGGGCCGCTCGCCGCGGGCTTCGAAGCGCTGGAGGACTACCTCATCACGTATGGCCGCGAGTGGGAGCGTTTCGCCTGGCTGAAGGCACGCGCCGTCCGCGGCGACCGCAGCGCAGAACTCATGGACATCGTGCGGCCCTTCGTGTTCCGCCGCCACCTGGATTACAGCGCG
>CAZXNF010000222.1:0-6418 GCA_964641785.1 uncultured Streptomycetaceae bacterium
GATCTGACGGGCTTAGGCCCGGTCCGCTTCGTGTTTCCGAATGCGCCCCTGCGGGCGGTGACGATCAACAACGGCACCGTGATGCGCGCCTGGTACGACATCGTGCCGGGCGACCTCGAAGGCAACGTCCGGCTGCCCGATGCGGAAGGCATCCGTGAGTCGCAGGCGCAGATCGACGCCCTGATCGCGCGGGAAGCCGGCCGCGGCATCCCGGCGCGCCGTATCGTGCTGGCCGGCTTCTCGCAGGGCGGCGCGATTACGCTGCAGGCGGGCCTGCGCCATGCCGAACGGCTGGCCGGCCTGCTCGTGCTGTCCTCCTACCTGCCGCTGGCGGAAACCGTGGCGACCGAGGCGGCTGCCGCGAACCGCGACGTGCCGGTCTTCATGGCGCACGGCGCCTACGACCCGCTGATCCCGCTCGACCGCGCCGTGCGTTCGCGCGAAGCGCTGCAGCAACTGGGCTACGCCATCGCGTGGCACGAGTATCCGATGCAGCATTCCGTTTGTCAGGAGGAAATTCAGGCGATCGGGGCGTGGCTGCGGCAGGTGCTGAAGTCAGTAGCGAAATAAAACGCCCCGCGGAGGAGGATCCGGGCGGGGCGCGGCGGACGGCTGTGTCGTTGAGTTACTGCACCTTGCTCACGATCTTGTAGCGCGCCCAGTCGTAGTCCTCGCCGCCTTCCAGCATGCGCGCGGGCTCGATCAGATAGATCTTCTCGCGCAGGCGCATCTCGTACAGCTGGCTGGGTGAAAAGCTGCCCACCCGCATGACCATGGTGATCTCGCCGTTCTTGTCGGGCTGGGTTGACAGCAGCACGGCCGCGTCGCCGTCCCGCACCGCCCGGAAAGACGACACGCCGCCCGGCGGTGCCAGCGTCACGCGGATGCCGATCGCGGCCAGCGACTGGATGCCGACCCGCCGCTGCTGGTATTCGTCGCGCGTGATCCGCCGCACCAGGCCCGCGCCCCAGTATTTGGAAGTTTCGGTGCGGTACGCGATCAGTGCGCCGACCTTGAGCCAGTCACCCTTGACCTGCGGCACGATGGCGCCGTAACCGCCCTCGCTCGCGTTCTCGACGATCCACGACTCGCCGCCCCCATTGGCGCTTTCGTGCAGCTCGAAGGCCCCGATGGTCGCGGTGGTCTCCAGCCGCTGCAGAAGCTCGGCGAAGCCCGGCACCACGGTCATACGGGTGGCGACCTTGCGCCGTTCGGAGCCGCGCGCGGGCGGCTCGTCAGACCAGTATTCGACCAGATGCTTCAGTACGTTGGTGACCGACTCCACGCTGCGATTGGCCCCGAAGTTGACGTCGCTCGGGATGCCGTCCTTGTCGCGGATCTCGTGGATCAGAACGCTCACGCCCTTCAAAGCTTCGCCGGCGCCGAAATAGCGCACGCTCGCGCCGAGCTTGGCGTTTTTCTGCACGCGCGCCGGCGGCTTACGCATGGCGAGATCGTAGTAATTCGGCAGCGCCTTGGCCGCCTGGCGGCCGATCTGGAACTGGCGGCCGAAATGCTCGCAGGCGCGCTCGGCGATATCCAGCTCCAGCGGCAGCAGGCTGTCGGTGGACGAGATGGACAGCATCAGCGCCTTGACGAATTCCTCCTCGACGGACACCGGCTCCTCGCCGCCGGGATAAACTTCGATGCGCTTGATCGCAAAATCCTTGTCTTCGGCAAACTGGTAGAGGCGGGCGAGATCGGCCCAGATGCGGTCTTCGACGGTGCCGTAGCGCAGCAGCACCCACTTCAGCTGCATCTTCAGGCAGCGCAGCGCGCGTGCCGTGACGACCGGCAGGAGGTTGCGGACCGAACCGGCCCCGGAGGCGCCGGACTGGAACTGCTCGATCAGGACGCTGTACGCAGTGCCGAGCGTCTTCCAGAACTCGAACGACAGCTTCCACATCCGGTTTTCCTGGAACTTCTGCAAACGCGGTGCGGCCAGGTATTCCTGAGCGAGCTTGCGCTGGTGGTTGCGCGCGGACTGGTCGATGAGGTCGACGAGCGCGTAGCGCTGGTCGAGCTTGAATCCCTCGGTGCGGTTCAGGGAATCGAGCCAGAACGTCACCTCGTCGAGCGCCTTGTAGGAATCCTGCGGCAATTCGCCGACCAGTTCCTGAGCGCGCTTCATATCGGCCATCGGGTGGTCCGGCTTGCCGCCCCCGATCCAGTTCAGAGCCATGCGGTACTCCCCTGCGGGATGTGCAATCGGAAAATGATAGCAAAACAGGACGCCACCGGCTCCGCCGGCGCGACCGGCGGTCGGGACCGGCGGACGGGACGGATCCGGTTCAGCCCGGCGGCGTGGCGTCTGAGGTCGTCTCGATGTACCGCCGGAGCAGGCGATTTTCGAATGCGGCCTAGTTGATCACGGCCTTGGCCACGTCGTGAAAGGAGATCACGCCCGCCAGCCGGCCTCCGTCCGTCACCGGCAGGTAGCGGACGTGGTGGCGCGTCATTAGCTCGCGCAGGTGCTCGACGGAGTCGCCGGACTGGCCGGTGACGGGGTCGCGAACCATCACGTCAGCCACCGTGACCCCGGCCAGGTCGCCATTCCGGCCGTCCAGCGCCTTGAGCACCTCGCGAAAGGTGAGCATGCCCGTCATCTCCCCGCCCGCCAGCACGACCAGCGAACCGATGTCGCGCCCCGTCATCTCGCGCACTGCGTCGGTCAGCGGACGGTCGGGCGCGATGTCGAAAATCTGGCCGCCCTTCATCTGCAGGATGTCGCGAATCAGCATGAGACGCCCCCTCTGGCGCGATGCGCAGATGTTACGCCAAGAGTGAGAATCGGGATTTGAAGTCCGGATTTCAGCCTTGGGACTGGTTTCCAATCCCCAATCCCGAATCTCCAATCCCCGGTCACCCTAAATCACGCCCCGCTGGCGCAGGGCCTCAATCTCGGCTGTCCCTAGCCCCAGCGTGCCCAGCACCGCGTCGGTGTGTTCTCCCAGCCGGGGCCCCAGCCAGCGCGTGCCGCCGGGCGTGGCGGACAATTTCGGCACGACCCCAGGGATCTGCATCGGCCGTCCGTCCGGCAGCTTCCACTGCTCCAGCATGCCGCGCGCGCGGTAATGCAGGTCGTTGACGATGTCTTCCGCGTCGTAGACCCGCCCCGACGGTACATCGGCCGCGTCCAGCGCGGCGAGCAGCGTGGCGAGATCGCCCGCGCGCGTCCACGTTTCGATGGCGGCATCGAGTTCCGCGGTGCGCGGCACGCGGCCGGCATTGGTAGCGAGCGAGGCATCGTTCGCCAGATCCGCGCGGCCGATGGCGTTCATCAACCGCTTGAAGATGGCATCGTTGTTCGCGCCGATGATCACGAAACCCCCGTCGCGCGTCGGGTAGGTATTCGACGGCACGATGCCGGGCAGCGCGTTGCCGGCGCGCTCGCGCTTGAAACCCAGCACGTCCCACTCGGGCACCAGGCTCTCCATCAGGTTGAATACGGATTCGTACAGCGCGACGTCCACCACCTGCCCCTTGCCGCCGTTGGCCGTGCGGTGATGCAGCGCCATCAGCACGCCGATCACGCCGTGCAGCGCCGCGATGGAGTCCCCGATGGAAATGCCCAGCCGCACCGGCGGCCGGTCCGGGTAGCCGGTGACGTAACGCATGCCGCCCATGGATTCCGCCACGACACCGAAGCCAGGCCGGTCGCGATACGGCCCAGTCTGACCGTAGCCGGAGAGCCGCACCATGATCAGCCCCGGGTTGTCCGCGGCGAGCTGCTCGTAGCCGAGGCCCCATTTCTCCAGCGCGCCAGGACGGAAGTTCTCGACCACGATGTCGGCCTGCGCCGCGAGCTTGCGCACGATGGCCTGACCTTCGGGCATCCGCAGGTTAACCGTGATGGACTGCTTGTTGCGCGCCTGCACGTACCACCACAGCGAGGTGTCATCCACCATCTTGCGCCAGGCGCGCAACTGGTCGCCACCGTCGGGTGACTCGACCTTCACGACCTCCGCGCCGAACTCGGCGAGCAACCGCGCGCAGAACGGGCCCGCGATCAGCGTGCCGAGTTCGAGAACCTTGATGCCGGCCAGCGGGCCGGCGGATCGTGTCTCCGCCATCACTTCAGGTATGCCGGTGCCCGCCTAATCCGCCTTGATGCCCGCCGTCTTCAGCACCTGGCTCCACTTCTTGATCTCGGCGTCGATATAGACTGCGGCCTGCTGGGGCGTGCCGCCGACCGGTTCGACGCCGAGACCGGCCATCTTGTCCGCAACGTCCGGCATGTTGAGTCCCTTGTTGATGGTTGCCGACAGTTTGTTGACCACGTCTTTGGGCGTTTTCGCCGGCACCAAGATGGCGTACCAGGCGTCCATCTCGAAGCCGGGGACGGTCTCAGCGATGGCCGGCACGTCCCAGCCCTTGGCGCGCTTCAACGAGGTCACGCCGAGCGCCTTGATGCGCCCCGCCTTGACGTGCTGCGCCATGATGAGCGGGCTGGCAAACGACAGCGGCACGCGCCCGGCAAGCAGATCGGGAATGAACTCGTTGGTACCCTTGTAAGGGATGTGCACGAGGTCCACGCCGGTCGCGATCTTGAACATCTCGCCGGCGAGATGCAGCGAGGAGCCGTTGCCGCCGGAGGCGTATTGCAATTGCCCCGGCTTGGCCTTCGCCAGCGCGATGAGTTCCTTGACGGTATTCACGTTGAGCGACGGATGCGCGACCAACACCAGCGGCCCCTTTGCCACGATGGACACCGGCGTGAACTGGTCGAAGCGGTAGGGCACCTTGGAATACAGCGTCGGATTCACCGCGTACGCGATCGCGTGCAGGACCATGGTGTAGCCGTCAGGCTCCGCGCGCGCCGTCACTTCCACCGCGAGATTGCCGCCGGCGCCCGGCCGGTTGTCGATGACCACCGGCTGGTTCCACAATTCGGTCAGTTTGCCGCCGGTGAGGCGCGCCAGCACATCGTTGGGGCCGCCGGCCGGATACGGCACGATCAGACGCAGGGGACGGTTCGGATAGTCGGCTGCCGGAGCAGCCGCGAAGCCGGAAACCGGCGCCGCCAGAGCCGCGAGCACGCAGAACGATGCAGTAGATGAGAGATGGGTGTGCATGTGGGCCTCGTAGAAAAGGGAAAAGTATAGTCCTTGTCCCTTTGAAGCAGGAACCGTGCTCACCTACAATCAGTGCATGCACTACGACATCCTGATCAGGAACGGTACTGTCTATGACGGCAGCGGCGCCCCGGGCATTGCCGCCGACATCGGCATCAACGGCACCACCCTCGCCGCCATCGCGCCAGCGCTGGAGGGCACCGGCTTCAAGACGATCGACGCCGCCGGCCTTGCGGTCGCCCCGGGCTTCATCGACATCAAGACCCACTCGGATTTCACGCTGCCGATCAATCCGAAGGCGGAAAGCAAGGTCCGCCAGGGGGTCACCACCGAGATCATCGGCCACTGCGGCTTTTCCGTCGCGCCGGCATTGCCCGGCAAGACGCAACTGCTGAAAGACTACCTCTCGCCCTCCGCCCCCTGGCTGCCCTTCCGCGAACGCACCTTCGCGCAGTATCTCGACACCTTCCCGGCGACGGCGGTCAACGCTGGCATGCTGGTCGGCCACAACACCCTGCGGCTGATGGTCATGGGCATGGAAAACCGCGCGCCCACCGCGAATGAAATGCGCCACATGGTCGCCCTGCTGGAGGAAGCGCTGGACGCCGGCGCGCTCGGCCTGTCGAGCGGACTTTTCACCTCGCCCGGCGCTTACGCGGACAACGACGAGATGCTGGCCTTGTGCCGCGTGCTCAAGCAGCATCGCGCCGGCTACTTCACGCACATCCGCGACGAATCCAACGGCGTGCTCGATGCCGTGCAGGAAGCCATCGATGTGGCCGAAGCCACCGGCATTCACGTCGAGATCGTGCACTTCAAGTGCTCGGGGATGGACAACTGGGGCAAGGCGAAAACAGCGCTCGACATGATCGCGCGCGCCCGCGACCGCGGCATCGACGTCGACTGCGATTCCCATCCGTACACCGCCGGCAGCAATCCGCTGAAGAACATCCTGCCGCAATGGGTGCAGGCCGGCGGCGTGGACGTCATGCTGGAACGGCTGGCACTGAAAGACTCACGCGACCGCATCCGCACCGAGATCGCCAGTGTCGGCCTCAACAACTGGGGCCGCATCCCGGACTGGGACTGCATCCAGATCTCCATCACGCCGCACCTGCCGCAGTACGCGGGCCGCACCGTGGCGCAACTTGCCGCGGAATGGAAAAAAGATCCCGTAGACGTACTGTGCGACTACCTCATCGAGGATCGCGGCGCGACGAGGGTGTTGGTGATTTCGATCTCGGAAGAGGACATCCGCGAGGTCGTCGCCTCCAGGACCGCGCTGGTCGGCTCGGACGGCAATTGCGTCGCGGATTACGGCATCGTCGGCGGCGGCATGCCGC
>CAZXNF010000223.1:0-6417 GCA_964641785.1 uncultured Streptomycetaceae bacterium
GGCAAGACCGAGGTCGCGCTGCGCGCGGCTTTTGTAGCCGCGATGGAGGGCCGGCAGGTCGCCGTGCTGGTGCCGACCACGCTGCTGGCAGAGCAGCACTACAACACCTTCTCCGACCGCTTCGCGGACTGGGCGCCGAAAGTGGCCGAAATGTCGCGCTTCCGCTCCGGCAAGGAAATGAACGCAACGCTTAAGGGACTGGCGGAAGGCACCGTCGACATCGTGATCGGCACGCACCGCCTGCTGTCGCCGGACGTGAAGTTCAAGAACCTCGGCCTCGTCATCATCGACGAGGAGCACCGCTTCGGCGTGCGCCAGAAAGAGCGCTTCAAGGCGCTGCGCGCGGAGGTGGACGTGCTGACGCTGACCGCCACGCCCATCCCGCGCACGCTGGCGATGGCGATGGAGGGCCTGCGCGAGTTCTCGGTCATCACCACGGCGCCGCAGCGGCGGCTGGCGATCAAGACCTTCGTCGCCAAGCATGCCAAGGGGCTCATTCGCGAGGCCCTGCTGCGCGAGTTGAAGCGGGGCGGGCAGGTCTACTTCCTGCACAACGACATCGAGTCCATCGGCCAGATCGCGGAAACGATCGAGAAGCTGGTGCCGGAAGCCCGCGTGCGCATCGCCCACGGCCAGATGCGGGAGCGCGAGCTGGAAGCCGTGATGCGCGACTTCTACCAGGCGCGCTTCAACGTGCTGGTGTGCACCACCATCATCGAGACCGGCATCGACGTACCGGCCGCGAACACCATCGTCATCAACCGGGCGGACCGCTTCGGCCTCGCGCAGCTCCACCAGCTGCGCGGCCGCGTCGGCCGCTCGCACCACCAGGCCTACGCCTACCTGCTGCTGCCCGAGGAAGGCGAGATTTCCGCGGATGCGCGCAAGCGCCTCGACGCCATCCAGTTGATGGAAGACCTGGGCTCCGGCTTCTTCCTCGCCATGCACGACCTCGAAATCCGCGGCGCGGGCGAGGTTCTGGGCGACGACCAGAGCGGCGAGATGCAGGAAATCGGCTTCGGCCTCTACTGCCAGATGCTGGAGGCGGCGGTGAAGTCGCTGAAGGCCGGGCGTGAGCCCGACCTCGACGCGCCGCTGACCGTGGCCACAGAAATCAACTTGCACGCCCCCGCCCTGCTACCGTCGGACTACTGCGCGGACGTGCACGAGCGGCTGGTGCTGTACAAGCGGCTCGCCAACTGCGACAATGAAGACGCGCTGATCCTGATGCACGAAGAACTGGTGGACCGCTTCGGCACGCTGCCGCCCGCTGCGAAGACGCTGCTCGAATGTCACCGCCTGCGGGTTGCGGGCGCGGCGCTGGGGGTTACACGGATCGACGCCAGCGACGGCGCGCTGCAGCTCCAGTTCGTCAAGAACCCGCCGATTGACGGCGCCAAAGTGCTGGCCTATCTCAAGCGAACGCCGAAAGCGAAGCTGACCGGTCCCGAGAAGCTACTGGTCAGCGTGGAGGCGCCGGATGCGGCTGCGCGCGCCCAGGCAATCCGCAAAGTGTTCAAGGAGCTGGCGGCATGAGTTCGCTGCGGCTGTCTTTTCGACCCCTTCCCCCGTTTACGGGGGAAGGCTGGGATGGGGGCAAAGCGGCGGCACTCTCAGTCGAAACCCTGCCCCCCTCCCCAGCCCTCCCCCGCAGCATTGCTGCAAGGGAGCGTGACTAATACGATGTCATCGGGATCAGCATGAACGAATTGCTCGTCATCCAGGGCGCGCCCAAACCGCGCTTTGAGGCCGGAGTCGTCGCCGCGCTGACCGACGCCACCGGCGTGGAACCGCTGGGGCCGCACGCCTTCCGCCTGCGCGGGGCGCACCGCCACGACGGTCTCGCCGTCCACTGCGAACATGAAGGCATCGACTTCGCATGGGTGCCGGAGAACCGCCGGCTCGCGGACTTCAAACTCGCGGTGATGGACATGGACTCGACGCTGATCACCATCGAGTGCATCGACGAGATCGCGGACCTGCAGGGGCTGAAGCCCCGGGTCGCCGCGATCACCGCGGCGGCGATGCGCGGCGAGCTCGATTACCCGGCGAGCCTGCGCGAGCGCGTCGCACTGCTGGAAGGCCTGCCGGAATCGGCGCTGGCCCGCATCTACGAGGAACGGCTGAAGCTCTCGCCCGGCGCGGACGTCATGCTGGCCCGCTTCCGCGCGCTCGGCATCCACACGTTGCTGGTGTCCGGCGGTTTCACCTACTTCACCGAGCGGCTCAAGGCGCACTACGGCCTCGATGAAACGCGTTCCAACGTGCTGGAGATCGAAGGGGGCGTGCTGACAGGCCGGGTCGTCGGTGACATCGTGGACGCGGAAGCCAAGGCGGCGGCACTCCGGGCGACGCGCGACCGGCTCGGTATCGCCCGCGAACAAATCATCGCGATGGGCGACGGCGCCAACGACCTCGCCTTCATGGCGGAGGCCGGCGTCAGCGTGGCCTACCGGGCCAAGCCGGTGGTGCGCGCGCAGGCCACGCACGCGCTCAACCACGCGGGGCTCGACGGCGTGCTGAACCTATTCGTCTGAGTCAGCGCCACGGTCACGGCGGAAAGCGGTAGAAGGCGGCATTCAGGTAGGCCACCAGATCCGCGACCTGCTGTTCCGTCAACCGCGGACTCATGCTCTTGTTCCAGCGCTCGACTTCCCGGCGCAGCGTCGCCATCAACGTGACTTCCCGCTTGGGCGGCACATAGACCTCGGTGCCGTGGCAGCCCAGACACAGGTCGTGCACGCGCTCGCCGCGTGCCGCATCCCCGGTCAGCGCCCATACGCCCGCCGGCGCGCACAGGGACAGCAAGAATGCGCACGCGACCTGCGCAGTCCACGGCCTCCTCACGCCGGGCTACGGCAGCTTGAGGCCCAGCGACTTGCCGAGCTTGTCGTAGGTCTCGAACTGTTCCCGCACGAAGCGCGCGGTATCGGCCGGGCTCAGGATGCGCGGCACGGAGCCGATCCGTTCGGTCGTGGTCACCCACTGCGTATCCTTCGCCACGTTTGCCAGCAGGCCACCCCACATCGCCACGTCCTTCGCGCTCATGCCGGCCGGGCCGTAGAGCGCGCTCCAGCCAACGATGCGCTCGAGCTGCGGGAAGCCGATCTCCTTGGCGGTCGGAATGTCGGGGATGTCCTTGTAGCGCTCGGGCAGGGTCGTCACCAGGCCGCGCAACTGCCCGTTGCGGATAAAGCCCAGCACCGTGGCGAGGTTGGAGCACTGGAAGTCCACCTCCCGCTGCACCAGCGCGAAGGATGCCTCGCCGCCGCCCTTGTAAGGAATCTGGATCGCGGCGTCCTTGCCCAGCTTGAACATGTCGAACAGCATCTGCGGCCCCATCTCGTGGATGGTGCCGATGCCAGCGGTGCTGTACTTGAGCCGGCCAGGGTTCTTGCGTACGCCCTCCACCAGGTCCTGCAAGGTCTTGTAGGGTTGCTCGGTGCGCACCACGCAGACGTAGGGATTGAGCTCCAGCAGGCCAAGGAAGGAGAAGTCGTCCCACTTGTAGGGCAGGTCAGGTTTCAGCGCGGGCAGCACCGCCTGCGAACCCACGCGCGCGAGCAGCAGCGTGTAGCCGTCGGGCGTGGCCCGTTTCACGTATTCCGACCCTATCGCGCCGCTCGCCCCTACGCGATTCACCACCAGCACGTTCTGCCCGATCTGCTTGGGCAGGACCGCCGCCACCGCGCGCGCGGCAAGGTCCGAATCGCCCCCTGCGGTGAACGGCGCGACGATCTGCACCGGCCGGTTGAAAGTCGAGGTCTGCGCTTGTGCCGGAACGATCAACACGACCGACAGCGCCAACAGGCCCAAAGGCCAAACTGTGCCCAGTTTCATCCGCTCCTCCTGGTGAACCATCCGTTGGCCGCCCGCATCTGCTGCGAGGACTGGCGTCACGGACAATAGCGGAATTCCCGGACAACGCCAACTGCGGCGCCCGGGTGTCAATCCCAGCGGTCGTCGCGCACCTGGACGATGCCCCCTTCCACCCGCACCGGAAACGTGGCAGTCGGCTCGTAGGCAGGGGGCGACAGCGCCGCGCCGGTCTTCACGCAGAAGCGCGCCCCGTGGCGCGGGCACACGATCTCGGCGCCCAGCACTTCGCCGCCCCGGATCGGGTCCATGAGGCGGCCACCATCGTGCGTGCAGACGTTCTCGATGGCGTGCAGCGCGCCGTCGACGTTGAAGACGACGATGGCCGTGCCGTCGCTCTCTGCGGTGCGCCAAGCGCCGGGCGGCAGGTCTGCCGCCGGTGCTATATCGATCCAGTCGCTCATTGCTGGGTAATGGGCGATGGGCGATGGGTGATGGGTGATGGGGAGTGAGTGGAAAAGCGCCCCCTCACTCATCACTCATCACCCATCACTCATTGCCCAATTCTCATCGCTCATCACTCGCGGGGCGCGCAATCAGACAGCAACGACCTGCAGATCGGGCTCGATGGTGTGGACGAGGTTTTCGATGCCGGCGAGCGTCCCGGAGATAGAGCTCGGGCAACTGCCGCAGGCGCCCTGGTAATGGACCTGCAGCACGTCGCCTTCGAGGCCGACCACGTACAGGTCGCCGCCGTCGCCCTGCAGGAAAGGGCGCACCTGCTCGTCCAGCAGTTCGTTGATGCGGTCGAGCCGCGCCTGGTCCTCGGGCTTGAGCGTACTGAGTCCCGCCGCAGCCGTCTCGGCCAGCTTCTGCGATTCGACGCTCGCGGCGGGCGCCTCGCGCAGCGGCTCGGCGATCTGACGCATCAGGTCCTGCCAGTCCGCCTGCCCGTCTTGCGTGACCGTGACCCAGTTGTCGACGTAGAACACGTTGGTCACGTGCTCGATGCCGAACAGCGCCTTCGCGACCGGGTCGTCCACCGCGGAGACCGCGCTGTCGTACGAGCGCGTGACGCCCCAGGTGAGCGGCTCCTTCAACACGAACTTCATCGCGTTGGGATTGGGCGTGCCTTCGATTTCGGAGATTCTCGGCATGGCTAGAAATCGCCGCGGAGACGCAGAGAGCGCATAGAAAAAATAATCATCATTGAATACTCTGCGTCCTCTGCGTCTCTGCGGCTAATGGATGATGTTCAGGAGGCGTTGCCCATTGGCGCGTGGGCGGGATCGCCCTCGGCTTCGGTACTGGCCGCGCCCCGCTGGTTGACCGCCGCGTGCAGCGTATGCCACGGCAGCACGGCGCATTTCACGCGCGTCGGCAGTGCGCGCACGCCTGCGAACACGGTCAGCCGGCCGAGGTGGTGGCCGGGCGCAGCGGTATCGAGCTTGCCGGTCGCCATGTCGCGGAATTCGTTGACGAGTTGCTCGGCATCCGCGACAGGCTTGCCCTTGACGGCAGCCGTCATCATCGACGCCGAGGCCTTGCAGATCGCGCAGGACTCGCCCTCAAAAGCGATGGCGGCGATCTTGTCGTCCGCGACCTTCAGGCTCACCTGGATACGGTCGCCGCACAGCGGGTTGTGCCCGTCGGCGCGGCGGTTCGCGTCCGCGACCTGGCCCCAGTTGCGGGGCTTCTTGTTGTGATCGAGGATCACTTCCTGGTAGAGGGAACTGGTGCTCATCGCCGTTCTATCCGAAAACCTTCTGCACCTTGCGGATGCCGGCGATCAGCACATCGACCTCGGCAAACGTGTTGTAGAACGCGAACGAGGCGCGCGACGTCGCCGGCACCTTGAACCGCTCCATGACCGGTTGCGCGCAGTGGTGGCCCGTACGCACGGCCACGCCCTCTTCGTTCAGCAGCGTGCCGACGTCGTGAGGGTGCACGCCTTCCACCCAGAACGAAGCCACCGCGGCCTTCTTCTCGGCGGTGCCGATCAAGCGCACGCCCGGCATCGCGTTCAGCTGGTCCTGCGCGTAGTTCAACAGGTCGAGTTCGTGCGCTTCGATGTTCGCGATGCCGACGCCGGTGATGTAGTCCACGGCGGCACCCAGGCCAATGCCTGCCGCGATCGGCGGCGTGCCCGCCTCGAACTTGTTCGGTATCTCCGCGTAGGTGGTTTTCTCGAAGGTCACGGTGCGGATCATGTCGCCGCCGCCCTTGAACGGCGGCATCTTTTCCAGCCAAGATGCCTTGCCGTAGAGGATGCCGATGCCCGTCGGGCCGCACAGCTTGTGACCGGAGAATGCGTAGAAATCGCAGTCGAGGTCCTGCACGTCCACCGTCAGATGCGGTACCGCCTGCGCGCCGTCCACCAGAACCGAGATGCCGTGACGGTGCGCCAGCGCGATCATGTGCTTGACCGGGTTGATCGTGCCCAGCGCGTTCGACACCTGCATGACGCCGACCATCTTCACGCGCGGCGAAAGCAGCTTCTCGTATTCCTCGAGAATCAGTTCGCCGCGGTCGTTGACGGGCACCACCTTTATCTTGGCGCCCTTCTCTTCCGCCAGCATCTGCCAGGGCACGATGTTGGAG
>CAZXNF010000224.1:0-6394 GCA_964641785.1 uncultured Streptomycetaceae bacterium
AATCGTCGGTCACGTTCCTCCGGAAATCGCGGTCACGATGGTCCGGAATACGCAATCATGCGCGTCTCGCGGTATTCGAACCGGCCATCGATCCAGACCAACGCCGCTTCCCAGTCGAGTTCGACCGCCAGCATGAAAGGCACGCCGTGCTTAGCGCGATTTGCGCTGTCCTTGGCGGGATCGAACTCGAAACGCATCTTTTACTGTAGCTACAATAAATAAACGCGTCAAGCCGCTGGCGGTGGCGGGGGACGTGCCGGAGATGTCAGTGCAGGCAGGCGCCCGGCTGCCGCCGACCCGCGGCTTTCAATCCGACGTGGCCACCCGAAATCCCCGGTTGTAGACCCGGATGACGGCCGGGCTGCCGACGCGGTAGGCGGCGCGCACCCCGGCGGGCGCTTCGTCCCAGCCGCCGCCGCGCACCGCGCGCAGAGTGCAGTCGCCAGTGGGCCAGGCACGGCCGTCGGTCGGCGCGTCGTGGTAGTTGGCGTTCCAGCAGTCCTGCGTCCACTCGGCGACGTTACCCAGCAGGTCGTGCAGGCCGAAAGCGTTGGCGCGAAAGCGGCCGGTCGGGGCGGTGAACGCGTGTCCGTCGTTGCAGCGCGCGACCGGCCAAGCGTCGGCGCCGGGCACCGTGGTCGCGGTCGCGAGGTCCGCCCCGTTGGCATGGCCGCAGCCGAGATCGGCGTTGTCGCCCCAGAAGCGCGCCGTCGCCGTGCCGGCACGCGCGGCGTATTCCCATTCGGCCTCGGTCAGCAGGCGGTACGTTTTGCCGGTGCGCCGGCTGAGCCAGGCCGCATAGGCGCTGGCATCTTCCCAACTGACGCAGGCGGCCGGATGCCGGTCGTCCTGCGCGTAGCCGGGGTCGCGCCAGCCGCGCTTCGACTCTTCCGCCACCGCCGCGCCCGTCCACACGAAGCAGCCGTCGCCGGCATGCCCGGTGTCCGCGACGAAGGCGCGGTACTGGCCGCGCGTGATCTCGAACTTTCCCGCCGCGAAGCGCGGGACTTCCACCGCGTGGCGGGGTTCGCTGCGGTGGCGGAAGGCGTCGGCGAGCGCCTCGCGCACCTCTTCATCCGGCGCCACGCCCATCAGGAAGCGCCCGGCCGGCACGACCACCATTTCGGGACAGTCGGCGCAGTCCCTGAACACCGTGCCCGGATCGCCGCGGGAGGGTTGCAGCGCCGCCGCGGGCAGCGCCAGCAGCATCAACCCGGATATAAGAAAAGCGTGCATGGTCATCCCGTGTTCGGTGTGCACTATCATGCACCATGGACCGGAAAGCGATATTGGGACGGATCGCACCAGGCGCGCAGGAAGCGGGGACTGCATGAGTCTTCTGCTCCCGCCGCCGCTGGTCGTCGCCCTCCTCGCCGCCGCCATGTGGGGCCTGGACCGCGCGTTTCCCGCCGGCCGCATCGCGTTCGCCGGCCAGCAGTCGCTGGCGGTCGCGCTCCTCGCGCTCGCCGCCGCGCTGATGGCTGCTGCCGTCGTATCGTTTGCAAGCGCAAAGACCACGATCAATCCGCTGCGCCCGGCGAACGCCTCACACCTGATCACCACCGGCGTGTTCCGCTGGTCCCGTAATCCGATCTATCTCGCCGATCTGCTGCTCCTCGCGGCGTGGGCAGTGTGGCTGGGCAACTTTGCCAATGTCGTCTGGCTAGCCGTATTCGTCGCTTACATCAACCGCTTCCAGATACGTCCGGAAGAAGCAGCGCTCAGTCGCTTGTTCGTAGCGGAATACGCTACTTATTGCGCACGGGTCCGGCGCTGGCTGTAGCGCCGGGCGGCCGCACCGGGAGGCCGGCGTTGCCGCCGGAATCCGGCCGTATTACACTTTATCCCGGATGTCATACATGAGGAAACAACCATGGCGGATGTGCTGACGGCCCGCCTGCCGCCGCAGGTGGAAGAAAAGCTCTCGGCGTATTGCGTGAAGCAGGGCGTAACCCGTACCGATGCGGTCGTGCGGGCGCTGGACGAATATCTCACCCGCGAGGCGGGCGGCGGGGAGGCCTACGCGCTCGCGGCCGACCTGATCCCGAAACGCGGCGTCAAACGTCTGCAATCCGGCAACGTACGCAGGCTCGCCCGCGCGGCGTTCCGTGGCACGCGCGCTCGTTGATACGGGCGCGATCGTCGCGCTGATCAACCGCGAGGACCGCTTCCATCCCGCAGCGGTCGCCTGGTTCCAGGGGTTCAGGGGCCGGCTGCTGACCACCGAGGCGGTGGTGAGCGAAAGCGCTTACGTGCTGGCCGCCAGCCCCGAGCATCAGCGCGCGGCGCTGACGTGGATACAACGCGGCCGTGACGCGGGCATTCTGCACGTGGCCGCGATGGATGATCACGCCGCACTGGCGCGTCTCCTGGGCAAGTACGCGGACCCGCCCTGTGATTACGCCGACGCCTCGCTGATCTGGCTCGCGGAAAAGACCGGCGTGATGCAGATCGCCACCATCGATCAGGGCGACTTTTCGGTGTACCGCGTGCGGGGCCGCAAGGCATTCCGCATCCTCATCGGTCGCGGCTGAACGCCATCGACACTCGCATGGCGCCATGAGCATTTACGATTTGAAGCCCCGCTTCCAGGCGCTGCTGCGCCCGCTGGTCGGCCGGCTCGCCGCCGCTGGCGTCACTGCCAATCAGGTCACGCTGGCCGCCTGCGCGATTTCCCTCGCGGTCGCCGCCATGGTCTGGTTCGGTGCGGCGAACCCGGTGGTGTTCCTGCTGATTCCCCTCTGGATGCTCGCCCGCATGGCGCTCAACGCCGTGGACGGCATGCTCGCCCGCGAGTTCGGGCAGAAGTCGGCGCTGGGGGCCTATCTCAACGAAATCACCGACGTGATGGCGGATGCGGCGCTGTATTTCCCATTCGCCCTGCTCGCGGGCTCCAGCATGGAACTCATCGTGCTGGTCATCGTGCTGTCAGCGGTCTCCGAGCTTACGGGCACCGTGGCGGTGATGACCGGCGCGTCACGGCGCTACGACGGGCCGATGGGCAAGAGCGACCGGGCCTTCGTGTTCGGGTTGATCGGCCTGTTGGCCGGCCTGGGCGTGCCGCTCATGGGGTGGCTGAACTACGCGTGGATGGCGCTGGCGGTGCTGATCGGGCTGACCATCCGTAACCGCATCCGCCGCGGGTTGCAGGAGATCAAGCGCTGATGCCCGCTGCGCAGCGCGGCCTGCTCGCGGGACTGCTGGCCTGGGCCATCACGACCTTCGTGCGCCTCATCACCGGTGTGCAGGCGCGCTGGATCGGTTGCGCGCCGGTGCCGGTGGTGCGCGTGTATTTCGCCAACCATTCCAGCCACGGCGACTTTGCATTGCTGTGGGCCTCGTTGCCGCCCGCCTTGCGCACCACCACGCGGCCCGTTGCGGGCTCGGATTACTGGGGCGGTGGCGGCTTCAAGGGCTACCTGATCCACGACGTGTTCAACGGCGTGCTGGTGGACCGCACTCCGGTCAAAAGCGGCGGCGATCCGCTGGCGCCACTGACGGACGCGCTGGGCGCGGGCGATTCATTGATCTTTTTCCCCGAGGGCACGCGCAACCTGACCGACGCGCCGCTGCTGTCCTTCAAGAGCGGCCTGTTCCATCTCGCCAAGCGCCTGCCGGAGGTGGAGCTCGTGCCGGTGTGGCTGGAGAACCTGAACCGCGTGCTGCCCAAGGGCGAAATCCTGCCGCTGCCGCTGCTGTGCGCGGTCAACTTCGGCACGCCGCTGCACTTGCAGGCAGGCGAGGCCAAGACCGACTTTCTCGCGCGGGCGCGACAAGCGTTGCTTGATCTGGGGCCGCGACCGGTCGTAGCAGAATGAGCGAACTGCGCGCCCTCACCCTCAGTCCCTCTCCCCGAGGGAGAGGGAAGAAAGGCCCCCTTCTTCCTCGGGGAGAAGGGCTGGGGATGAGGGCGCGGCCGGAATCGTTTCAGACCTATAAAGTTTGGAAATCCTCGGTACGCAAATGACCGCGCAAACCCAGACCTACTACCTCTTCGGCGGCATCGGCGCCGTGCTGGTCTTCGCCACCGTGGTCGGCTGGGTGCTCAGGCTGACCGTCGCCCGCGGTCAGCCGCATGCCGTCATCGACAACCTCATCAGCCGCGTCAATGCGTGGTGGGTGATGGTGGCGCTGGTGGGCGGCGCCTTCCTGCTCGGCAAGGGCGGCGTGATCTTCCTGTTCGGGCTGGCGTCCTTCTTCGCGCTGCGCGAGTTCATCACGCTCGCGCCCACGCACCGCGGCGATCATCAGGCGCTGTGGCTCGCGTTCTTCGTGTTCCTGCCCTGCCAGTATTTCCTGGTGTGGATTGAATGGTACGGGCTGTTCGCCATCCTGATCCCCGTGTACGCCTTCCTGTGCCTGCCCATCGTGGCGGCGCTGTCGGGGCAGGGCAAGGACTTCCTCCAGCGCACCGCGACCGTGCAGTGGGGGCTGATGATCTGCGTCTACTGCATCTCGCACGTGCCGGCGCTGCTGACGCTGGAGATTCCCGGTTACGAGGGGCGGCACCTGCTGCTGCTCGCCTTCCTGATCGTCGTCGTGCAGTCGAGCGACGTGCTGCAGTACGTGTGGGGCAAGCTGCTCGGCAAGCACAAGATCGCGCCGACCCTGTCACCTTCGAAAACGGTCGAAGGCTTTGTGGGCGGTGTGCTGAGCGCTTCCGCGCTGGGGGCGTCGCTTTGGTGGATCACACCCTTCACCCCGGGGCAGGCCTTCGTCGTTGCGCTCGCGATCACGCTGATGGGCTTCTTCGGCGGGCTGGTGATGTCCGCGATCAAGCGCGATCGCGGGGTCAAGGACTGGGGCCGCATGATCGAAGGCCACGGCGGCGCGCTCGACCGGCTCGATTCCGTGTGCTTCTCAGCACCCGTCTTCTTCCACATCGTGCGCTACTGGTGGGTGCCTTAGTTCGGCTTGGCCGCGCTCTCCACTTTCAGGCTGACCAGCAGCACTCCCGCCAGCACCATCGCGGACCCGATGACCTGCACCAGCGTGACTGTCTCACCGAGCAGCAGCCAGCCGAAGAAGATCGTCATCACCGGGCCGACCGCGCTGATCATCGAGGTCTGGTTGGAGCCGATGCGCCGGATGCCTTCGGCCAGCAGCCAGATCGGCAGCACGGTCGACACGACCGCCATCGCCAGCGCCAGCCAGTACACCTCCGCGGGCAGGATCAGCGCCTCGAACCGGTTGAGAACGAAGAACTGCGCGATCACGAACCCGCAGGCGACGCTCGAGGCGTAGCCGGTGAAGCGCGTGGTGCCGATGCGCGGGATCACGCGCCCGCTGCCGATGATGTAGCCGGCATAGGCGACCGCGCTCGCGAACACCAGTCCGCTGCCGATGACGATGTCCGTCGGCGTCTGCGCAATCTGTAGCGTCGAGACGAACACGATCGCCATGCCGCCGTAGCTCAGCACGAGCGAGATGACGTGATGTCTGCGGACGGGGGTCCTGAACAGCGCCGCGGACATCAGCACGACGAGCGTGGGTTGCAGGAACAGGATCAGCCGCTCCAGGCCCGCCGGGATGAACAGCAGGCCGAGGAAGTCGAGATAGCTCGACAAGTAGTAGCCGGCGAAGCCCAGGGCGACGATGGACCACCAATCCTTGCGCGCGAGTGGTTCGCCCGACCCGCGCGCCCACAGCGCCATCAGCAGGAACACCGGCAGCGAGAACAGCATGCGCAGGGCCAGCAGGGTGGTCGCATCCACGCCGTGCGCGTAGGCCGCCTTGACGAAGATCGCCTTGAAGGAAAAGCCGGTGGCGCCGGCGAGGACGATCAGCGGGCCGGCGTAGGAGCGATTGTGCGGGGCGGACAAGGTTGGCTATCGCTTGCGGCTGCCGCCCAATATGGATCCGAGCACACCGCGCACGATCTCGCGGCCGACCTGCGATCCGATCGCGCGCGCGGCGCTGGTGGCCGCGGCTTCCACCGCGCCGGGCCGCCGTCCGCCGCGCGGGCCGGTGGTGCCGCCGAACAGGCCGCCGAGTGCGTCGAGGAAGCCGCCGCCCGCGTTCTGTTCCTGCGCCGGTGCGGGCGCCGCCTTGCCGGCGGTTTTGCCCGCGGGCGCGTCGGTGGACGCTTCCGCATGCCGCTGGGTGAGCTTTTCGTAGGCGGATTCGCGGTCCACGGCTTTCTCGTAGTGACCGGCCACCGGCGAGGCCTTGATCGACGCCGCTCGCTCTTCCGGTGTGGCGGGTCCGATGCGCGAACCGGGCGGCAGGACTAAGGCGCGTTCGACGATGCAGGGGCGGCCCTTTTCATCGAGGAAGGAGACCAGGGCCTCGCCCACGCCCAGCTCGGTGATGGCTTTCTCGACGTCCAGTTTCGGATTCGCGCGCAGCGTGGTGGCGGCGGTTTTGACGGCTTTCTGGTCGCGCGGCGTGAAAG